>CBJNAS010000016.1:0-21903 GCA_966434565.1 uncultured Phenylobacterium sp. | reverse complement strand
TGGCGTGCTTGTAGACGAGCTGGGATTGCCCGTCCCTGCGCAGCAGAACGCAGAAATTGTCGAACCAGCTCACGACGCCCTGCAGCTTGACCCCGTTCACAAGGAAGATGGTCAGCGGCGTCTTCGCCTTTCGCACGCTGTTGAGGAAGGTGTCCTGCAGGTTCTGCTTCTTCTCGCTCATCGGCTTTTCCGCCTCTTTATTTGGACGAGCGGCCACGCGCCGCCCACACACGCAAGTGTCACGCTAAGCGGGGATGTGTCGGCGGCGCAATCGCCTGCGCCCCGATCAGACGGCCCCCGCCCGAGCCCGCTCGATATAGAGGCTGCGAAGCCGCATCGCCAGCGGTCCGGGAGCGCCATTTCCGATCGGCGCCCCGTCGATGGCGACAACCGGCAGCACCAGCGAGCCGGCGCCGGTGATGAAGGCTTCGCGCGCCGCGGCGGCCTCGGCGGGGGTGAAGGGCCGCTCGTCCACCTCCAGGCCCTCGTCGGCGATCACCTCCATCAGGGCCCGGCGGGTGATTCCGCGCAGGATGTTGGCGTTGGTGTCGCGGGTGCGCAGCCGCCCGTCGCGGTCGACGATCCAGGCGTTGGACGCCGCGCCTTCGGTGACGAAGCCGAGCTCGTCGACGAACCAGGCCTCGGCCGCGCCCTTCTCCTTGGCGGCCTGGCGGGCCAGCACATTGGGCAGCAGGTTGGTGGTCTTGATGTCGCACCGGCCCCAGCGGTTCTCCGGGACGGTGACCACCGAGACGCCCCTGGCCGCCTTGGCGTCGGCGGCGGCGCGGTCGACCGCCTTCACCGTGATCACCAGCGCCAGGCGCGCATCACCCGCCGGAAAGGCGTGGTCGCGCGGGGCGACGCCGCGGCTGACCTGCAGATACACCAGCCCCTCGCGCACCCGGTTCTTCCGCACCGCCTCGCGCAGCACGAGCGTCAGCGCCCGGCGGCTCATCGGCATGGGGATGGCAAGCTCTTCCAGGCTGCGCTCGAGCCGGGCGAAATGGCCCTCGGCGTCGGCCAGACGGCCGCCGAACAGGGACCAGACCTCGTAGACCGCATCGGCCAGCTGATAGCCGCGGTCCTCGATGTGCACCATGGCCTGGCCGTGGGGAACGAAGCGTCCGTTCACATAGGCGATGCGCCCCATCAACCGACCTCTTCTTCCAGCGTGCGCCCGCTGGTCAGGCCGAGTGACTTCAATTTCCGGTGCAGGGCCGAGCGTTCCATGCCGATGAAGGCCGCGGTGCGCGAGATATTGCCAGAGAAGCGCAGCATCTGGGCGTTCAGATACTCCCGCTCGAACACTTCGCGCGCCTCGCGGAGCGGCAGGGCGATGATCCGCTCCGCGCCCAGGCTGGCGCTCTGCTGGTTGACCGTGGCCTCCGCCGGCAGCATGTCGGCGGTGATCGGCTCGGACGGCGCGCCGGAGGCCAGGATCAGCATGCGCTCCACATTGTTGCGCAGCTGGCGCAGGTTGCCCGGCCAGCCGCGCACCTGCAGGGCGGCCAGGGCGTCGTCGGCCAGGAGGCGCCTCGGCATGCCGGTCGCCTCGCAGATGCGGGTAATGAAATAGTCGACCAGCTCGGGGATGTCCTCGCGCCGCTCGGCCAGGCCGGGCACGTTCACCGGCACCACGTTGAGGCGGTGGAACAGGTCTTCGCGGAAACGCCCGCCGGCGATCTCCTCGCGCAGGTCGCGGGACGTCGAGGAGACCACGCGCACGTCCACCTGGACGTCGGAGTCGCCGCCCACCCGGCGGAAGCTCTGGTCGACCAGCACCCTCAGGATGCGCCCCTGGGTCTCGCGCGGCATGTCGGCGACCTCGTCGAGGTAGAGGGTGCCGGCGTGCGCCCGCTCGAACACGCCGATCTTGGCGGGCCGGCCGCCCTCGCCTTCCTCGCCGAACAGCTCGACGTCCATCCGCTCCGGCGTCATGCCGGCGGCGCTGATCGCCACGAACTCGCCGCGCGCCCGGGGCGAGGCCGCATGGATCAGGCGCGCCACCGTCTCCTTGCCCGCCCCCGGCGGTCCGGAGATCAGCACCCGGCTGTTGGCCTGGGCGAGCTTGGCGATATTCTGGCGCAGCTGCTGGGCGGCCACCGAGCGGCCGATCAGTCCCTCGGGCGTGATCGCCTGGGCGCGCAGGCGACGGTTCTCGCGGCGCAGATTGGTGGTCTCCAGCGCGCGCTCCACGACCAGCAGAAGGCGGTCGGACTTGAACGGCTTCTCCAGGAACTCGTAGGCGCCGCGCTTGATCGCCGAGACGGCGGTCTCGATGTTGCCGTGGCCGGAGATCATGATCACCGGCAGATCCGTGTCGAGCGCCTTGACCATGTCCAGCATCTCGAGGCCGTCCATTCCCCCGCCGGCCATCCAGATGTCGAGGATCAGGATGGCGGGCTTGCGCGCGCGGATCGCCGCCAGCGCCTCCTCGGAGCTGGCCGCCGTACGCACGGAATAGCCCTCGTCGGCGAGGATGCCCGCCACCAGTTCGCGGATATCCGCCTCGTCGTCGACCACCAGAACATCAGACGCCATTCTACCAGTCCTCTAAGCGGTCACGGTTTGGGCCGGAGCCTCGGCGCGCGCCCTCGCGCTGGCGGGCAGCCTCAGGATGGCGAGCGCCCCCTGGCCGGTGGAGGCGTCGGTCAGCTCCAGCCCGCCGCCGTGGTCTTCCAGGATTCGTTTGACGATGGCGAGGCCGAGGCCGGTGCCCTTCTCGCGCGTGGTGACATAGGGCTCGGTCAGCCGGTCGCGGTCCTTGGCGGGCAGGCCCACGCCGTTGTCCTCGACCTCAAAGGCCACGCCCGTCTCGTCGGCGACCAGGCGGGCGAGGATGCGGCCCTTCAGCCGGGGCGTGCCGGCGCGGCGCGCCTCCACCGCCTCGGCGGCGTTCTTCAGGACGTTGGTCAGGGCCTGGGCGAGCATGCGCCCGTCGGCCAGCAGGGTGACCGGCGGCGGCTCGTCCAGCTCCACCTCGATCTCGGGGCTGGCGACGCGCTGGGCGAAGACCGCCGCCCGCAGCAGCTCGGCGGCGTCCTGCTCGGCGAACTTCGGCGCCGGCATGCGGGCGAAGGCGGAGAACTCGTCGACCATCCGGCCGATGTCGCCCACCTGGCGCACGATGGTGTCGGTGCAGCGGTCGAAGATCTCCAGCTCCGCGGGCGGCACGTCCTTCCTGTATTTCTTGCGCAGCCGCTCGGCCGACAGCTGGATGGGCGTCAGCGGGTTCTTGATCTCGTGGGCGATGCGGCGCGCCACGTCGCGCCAGGCGGCGTTGCGCTGGGCGGTGACCAGGCGGGTGATGTCGTCGAAGGTGAGCACCAGCCCTTCCTCCGAGCGGCTGACGTTGATCCGCAGGCGCCGCGTCTCGCGGCCGCGGACGACGTCCACCTCCTCTTCGGCCTCGCCGCCGCTCTGCGCCGCCTCGAGCACGCCGGCGAACTCGGGGGCCACCTTGGCGAGCCTGCGGCCGCGCGGCTCGACCGGCAGGTGGAGCAGATGCGTGGCCTGGCTGTTGACGACCGAGATGCGCCCCTTGTCGTCGAGGCCGATGACGCCGGCGCTGACCCCGGCCAGCACCGCCTCGGTGAACTGACGCCGGCTCTCGGCCTCTTCACTGGCCCGGCGCAGCGCTTCCTGCTTAACCTTAAGATCATGCGTCATACTATTGAAAGCACGAGACAAGACGGCAATCTCTTCAGGATCCGCCTCAGCGTCGACCGCCGCGCTCAGGTCCCCGCTCGCCACCCGCCCGGCGGCCTGCACCAGCCGTGCGACCGGAGCGGAGATGGTGCTGGCGGCGAACATGCCCAGCCAGACCGCGCCCAGCAGCACCAGCAAGGCCGTCTCGAAGTAGCTGAGGGCGAAGATGGTCTGGATGCGCGCGCGGCTGGCCGCCGCCTCGCGATAGGCCACCAGCGAACCCTCGGCTTCGCGCAGGTGGTTGAGAATTCCCTTCTCCACCGGCCTGACCACGTAGAGATAGGCGTCGGGATAAGAGGTCAGGCGATAGACCGCGCGGATCAGGTCGGCCTGCTCCACCGGACGGACGGCGATGTCGCCCTCGTCGGCAGCCTTGAAGCTGGAGAGCGGGGGCACGACGTAGGGCGGCACGTCCGAGGTCTCGGCCCGCGCCAGCACCCGGCCCTCGCGATCCACCAGATAGGCCGCCGGAAAGGCGTGGTAGGAGGCGAGCAGCGCCAGGTAGCGGCCCAGGCTGATCGGATTGGACCTGAGGCGTGGGCCCTCGCGATTGAGGTCGGCCCCCATGATGCTGACGTGATCGCCGATGTAGCGCTTCTGGTCGTCGACATAGGACCGGAAGACCGTGGCGGAGTTCTCCACGACCGTCTGCACGCGCGCGCCGAGCCACCGGTCGACGCCCTGGTTCACCAACACGCCCATGAACAGCGCCACCACCACGGCCGGGACCACGGCGGCCAGCGCGAACAGCATGACGAATCGCAGATGCAGCCGGGCGCCCGCGTCGTTCGATCGCGCGTTGACGAGGCCGGCGAACTGCAGCGCCACCACCGCCGCGAGCGCCAGGATCAGGACCAGGTTGAAGCCGAGGGCTGTCAGGATCAGCCGGCTGGCGGGCCCCAGCGGGCCGCTCGCCGGCGGCGACGCCGCCAGCATGATGCTGACCGCGGTGAAGGCCACGGCCACGCCATAGCCAGCGCCCAGCACCACCCGCGTCTGCAGACGGCGCCAGACGCGCTGCAACGCCGCATTGTTCCGGATGTGGTTGGCCAGCCACGCCATGCGCGCCAGAGCCTAAGCCCCTGTGCCCCAAATTCAACAGGGATGTTGCCGCGACGCTTCAGTTCCGCAGCGGGGGAGCCGAGGGGGCGTTCGGCGCAGACGGGTGAATCCGGTAGCCCCATGAAGGGGCGGGAAAATGCTACCGCCGCCCGCGCGCCATCTCGACGCCCAGGTCCTGGATCTTCTTGCGCAAGGTGTTGCGGTTGAGGCCCAGGATCTCGGCGGCGCGCAGCTGGTTGCCGCGGGTGGCGGCGAGCGTCAGCTGGATCAGCGGCCGCTCGACTTCCTCCAGCACCCGGTCGTAGAGGCCGGGCGCCGGGAGGCCGTCGGGCTCGTCGGCGAAGTAGGTGGCGAGCTTGCGCTCCACCAGCTGGGACAGCGTCTCGGGTCCCTGCTGGCCTTCGGCGGCGGGCTGCTGGTCGGCGAGCTCGCGCTCGACGATGCGTGCGGTGATCAGGTCCTCGCCGTAGAGGGCGCAGACCCGGCGGATCAGGTTCTCCAGCTCGCGGACGTTGCCCGGCCAGCGGTGCAGCTTCAGCCGGTCGAGCGCCCCCGCGTCGATGGTCTTGGCCGGCAGGCCCTCGCGGTTGGCGCGCAGCAGGAAGGCGCGGGCGAGATCCGGAATGTCCTCGGCGCGGTCGCGCAGCGGCGGCAGGCGCAAGGGCGCGACATTGAGGCGGAAGAACAGGTCCTCGCGGAACAGCCCCTGCTGGATCAGGCCGCGCAGGTCGCGGTTCGTAGCCGCGATGATCCGCACGTTCGGCCGACGGTTGGTCTTGGGGTTCAGCGCCGGCTCCGAGCCGTCGATGACCCGCAGCAGGCGGGTCTGGGCGTCGAGCGGCATGTCGCCGATCTCGTCCAGGAAAAGGGTGCCGCCGTCAGCCTCGACCAGCTTGCCGTAGTCGCCGTCCTCCTTGCCGAACAGCTCGGCTTCGACCCGCTCGCGGGGGGTGGCGGCCAGGTTGATGACCACGAACTTGCCGTCCCTGCGGCGGCCCATGTCGTGCAGGGCGCGGGCCACCAGCTCCTTGCCGGTGCCGGACTCGCCGGTGATCAGCACCGTCAGGTCTGCGCCGACCAGCCGGGCGATGGTGCGGTAGACGTCCTGCATCGGCGCCGAGCGGCCGATCAGCGGCAGGCGGTCGTCGCGCACCGCCCGGGCCTGGGCTTTGGCCGCCTCGGCGTCGGCCGGCCGCGACAGCGCCCGCTTGGCCGCCGAGGTCATGTCGTCCAGGTCGAAGGGCTTGGGCACATAGTCGAAGGCGCCCACCTCGGCCGCGTTGACCGCGGTCACCAGGTTGTTCTGGGCGCTCATCACGATGATCGGCAGCTTCGGCCGCTCCTTGCGGATGCGCGGCAGGACATCGAATACGTTCTCGTCGGGCATGACGACGTCGGTGACCACCAGGTCGCCCTCGCCGTCCGAGACCCACTTGAGCAGCGTCGTGGCGTTGCCCGTCGCCCGCACCTGATAGCCCAGGCGGGTGAAGGCCTGGCTCAGCACCAGCCGGATCGAGGAATCGTCGTCGGCGATCAGGATCTTCTTCTGCGCGGCGTTCATGCGGACAGGTCCTCTCCGGAAGCGATCGGCAGAAGCACACGAAAGACCGTGCGGCCGGGCTCCGACTCGAAATCGATCAAGCCGCCGTGGCCGGCGACCAGCTTGGCGACCAGGGCCAGGCCGAGACCGGCGCCATTGGCCTTGGAGGTGACGAAGGGCTGGAACAGATGGTCCCGCAGGTGGGCGGGCACGCCCGGGCCGTTGTCCTGGACCCGCACCTCCAGCGGCGCGCCACGCAGAGCCTGGCCCTTGGCGGCCCGCACGCGCACGCCGTGGCGGTAGGCGGTGCCGATGAAGATCTCGCCCCGCCCGTCGCCGCGGGAATGGGCCGCCTCGGCGGCGTTCTTCACCAGGTTCAGGAAGATCTGGATCAACTGGTCCTCGTCCCCCATCGCCGGCGGCAGGGAGGGGTCGTAGGTCTCCCGCAGCAACAGGCCGTCGGCGACGCCGTTGGCGGCGAGCGCGCGGACGCGGTCGAGCACCTGGTGGATGTTGATCGGCTTGCGGTCGGGCAGGTGGTCGTCGGAGAAGGCCTCCATCCGCTCGACCAGGCGACGCACCCGGTCGGTCTCGTCGACGATCAACTGGGCGAGCGGCGCGTCCTCGGCCTTGGCGCCGGTCTTCAGCAGCTGGGCGGCCCCGCGGATGCCGGCCAGCGGGTTCTTGATCTCGTGCGCCAGCATGCGGCCGAGGCCGACGATGGAGCGCAGGCCCGCCGCCTCCGCCGCGCCCCGCTCCGGCCCGATGCCGGTCCGCACCGAGAGGGTCAGCAGCACCGAGCCGTCGCCGAGCGGGGCTGCGGCGCCGTCCGCCTCGAACGGCGGCAGGCCGAAGAGGTTGATCTGCAGACCGCGCTCACGCACCCGCGCGTCCTGTTCGATCGCCCGTTCGATCAGGGAGACCAGCGCCGAGCCCGGCGGCAGGGCGGCGCGGAAGCGGCCCCGGGCCAAAAGGCCCAGACCTTGGCCGAAGAGGGTCTCGGCGGCCTCGTTGACCGCCACCAGCGCCCCTTCGGCATCGACGACGAAAGCCGGATCGGGACTGAGATCGAAGGCCGCAGCCTTCAGCGCATCGGCGCCCATGCCGGGCGGTTGTCGTTTCGTCTGGCCTGTCATGCGGCGAGCCTGGTTTGTTGGCCTGTCCAGAGCTCTTCCAGTCCGCGTTCCACCGCGGCGGTCTCCTCCATCCGGCAGAGGCGACTGCGCGCCTCGCGCCGGGCTTCCGCGCTGGCCGGCCATGGCGCCTCCTCGACATAGGCCGCCAGGTGCTTGCGAAAGATCTTCAGGCCCAGCCGCTCGCCGTAAAAGGCGAGGCTGTCTCGAAAATGCCGGATCACGATCGCCAGTCGCGCGTCCGCCCCCGGCGGCTGGAAGGACCGGCCCGAGAGCTCGGCTTCGATCTGGGCGGCGATCCAGGGCCGGCCGACGACCGCGCGGCCGACCATCACCGCATCGGCTCCGGAAGCGGCGATCGCCGCGCGGGCGCTCTGGCCGTCGGTGATATCGCCGTTGACGATCACCGGAACCGAGACGGCGGCCTTGACCGCCGCCACCGCGCGCCAGTCGGCGCGGCCCTTGTAGAACTGGCAGCGGGTGCGCCCATGCACGGTCACGGCGGCTGCGCCCAGCCGCTCCGCCATGGCGGCGAACTCAGGCGCGTTGCGCGAGGCTTCGTCCCAGCCCAGCCGGATCTTGACGGTCACGGGCGCATCGACGGCCTCGACCGCGGCCGAGATCAGCCGGGCGGCGAGCTCCGGCTCGCGCATCAGCGCCGAGCCGCACAGCGCGCCGGTGACCTCCTTGGCCGGGCAGCCGAAGTTGAGGTCGATGATCTGGGCGCCGGCGCGAACCGCGGTCTTGGCCCCCTCCGCGATGTGCGCCGGATCGCGCCCGACCAGCTGGACCACCATCAGCGGCAGCCCTTCGCCCACGGCCGCGCGGCGCACCACATCGGGGCGGCCGCGGGAGAGCTCGGCGCAGGCGACCATTTCAGTGGCGACATAGGCGGCCCCCAACCGGCTGGCGGCCTTGCGGAACGGCAGGTCCGACACGCCGGTCATCGGCGCGATCCAGGCCCGTCCGCCCACGAGGGCGGAGCCGATCCGGAGAGTGTTGCTCATTTTGTAGCCAACCCCATCGCACTCTTTTTAGGCAATTTGTGGCGGGCCGTAAAGCTGGATCGTACGGCTCAGTCCGCCTAAACAGGCGCCATGGCGTTTTCAGCAGTCGTAGTGGCCGCGGGCTCGGGCCTGCGCGCGGGGCCTGGTGAGCCCAAGGCATGGCGCATGCTGGGCGCGCGGCCCATCGTGCGCTGGTCGGTCGAGGCCCGGCTGGGCGCAGGGGCGGGAGAAGGGGTGGTGGTGGTCGCGCGCGACCGCTTGTCGCAGCTGGATACGGCGCTGGAAGGGCTGGTCGGCTGGCGCGCGGTGACCGGCGGCAAGACCCGCGCCGAATCGGTCCAGGCGGGCCTGGCGGCGCTGACCTGCGGGCGAAACGAGGCGGTGCTGGTGCACGACGCCGCGCGCCCGTTCGTCACCCGCGCCCACGTCGATCGCCTGCTGGCGGCCCTCGAGCTGGCGGACGGCGCGGTTCCCGCCCTCCCCGTCCCCGACACCTTGAAGCGCGGCGAGGGCCTGATCGACGGCACGGTCTCGCGCGAGGGACTGTGGCGGGCGCAGACGCCTCAGGCCTTCCGCTTCGGCCGGCTGAAGGCCGCCTACCGCCGCTGGCCCGCGACCGAGGAGCCCACCGACGACGCCGCGGTGATGGAGCGCGCCGGCGGCCACGTGGCCATGGCGCCCGGCGATCCCATGCTGATGAAGCTGACCTATCCGGAGGATTTCCTGATGGCCGAACAGCTGGCCGCCTCGCGCCGGATGGTGCGCATGGGCCAGGGCATCGACGCCCACCGCTTCGGCCCCGGCGACGTGGTCTGGCTGTGCGGGGTGCGGATTCAGCACGACTTGGGACTGATCGGCCATTCGGACGCCGACTGCGGCCTGCACGCGCTCACCGACGCCCTCCTGGGCGCGATCGCCGAGGGCGACATCGGCGACCACTTCCCGCCCACCGACCCACGCTGGAAGGGGGCGTCGTCTGACCAGTTCCTGAGCCACGCGGTGAAGCTGGTGGGCGCGCACGGCGGCCGCATCCTGAACGCCGACGTGACGCTGATCTGCGAGCGGCCGAAGATCAAGCCGCACCGTCTGGCCATGCGCCAGCGCATCGCCGACCTCCTGGAGATCCCGCTCGACCGGGTGAGCGTGAAGGCCACAACGACCGAGGGCATGGGCTACACGGGCCGCGAAGAAGGCCTGCTCGCCCAGGCGGTCGTGGCGGTCGAGACGCCGCTGTGAGCCGCCGGATGTGAGCTGTCGCATGTGAAGGATCTGGGGCGCTTGAAACCGCGCAGATCCGGTGTTGTGGTCGCAGGCTCCCGCCGCGAGGATCGGAGGCCGCCTGAATGTTCCCGCTGGAGATCGTGACGCTCGCGCGCCTGCTGGTCGACGAGGCCAGGCAACGCTCGTTGAGGCTCGTCACGGCCGAGAGCTGCACCGGTGGCCTGGTGGCCGGCGCCATCTGCCAGGTCGCAGGCGCCTCGGACGTCTTCGAGCGCGGCTTTGTCACCTATTCCAACCGCGCCAAGCAGGAGCTGCTGGGGGTGCCGGGCGACCTGATCGCCGACTACGGCGCGGTCTCCGAGCCGGTGGCGCGGATGATGGCCGAGGGGGCGCTGGAGAATTCCAACGCCCACCTCGCCGTGGCGATCACCGGCGTGGCAGGCCCGGGCGGCGGCACGCCGCTGAAGCCGGTGGGCACGGTCCATATCGCCACCGCCCGCTCGACGGCCGGCTTGATGCACGTCCAGCACCTCTTCGAGCACGACACCCGTGAAGGCGTGCAGCTCGCCGCGGTGCAGGCGGCCCTGCAGGCGCTTCGCGAGCGGGTCGGGTAGGCTCGGCTCTGGCCACGGATTCCGATGAACCGCGAAGCTCAATGGCTCTCGCGTGTGGAGAACCGATTTGGATCGTAGGAGCTTTCTGGCGTCTGCCGCGGCCGGCGCTGCGCTCGCGCGGAGCCCGCGTGTGTTCGCCCAGGCGAAGGCGGCAGGTGAGGGTCAGGCCGTCACCGTCGACGTTGATGTCGCCGCCGCGACCTCGCCCCTGGCGCACTTCTGGGAGGTTGCAGCGGGGTCGGACCGGGCCGTGATCGGGCTGAGGGATCAGTGGCGGCAGGACCTGATCCGTGTCCATCGCGAAACCGGCATTGGCTCGGTGCGCTTCCACGGTCTGTTTGACGACGAGTTCGGCATCGCGGCGCAGGGACCGGGCGCGCTGAACTTCAACTACCTCGATCAGGTCTACGACTTCATGCTGGACCACGGCGTGCGCCCGTTCGTGGAGCTGGGCTTCATGCCGGAAGCCATGGCCAGCTCCGGGAACCGAATCTTCTTCTACAAAGGCAACACCTCGCCGCCGCGGCGCTGGGAGGAGTGGCGCGACCTCGTGCAGGCATTCGCGCAGCACTGCGTCGAGCGCTATGGCGCGACGGAAGTCCGCGGCTGGAAATTCGAGGTCTGGAACGAACCGAACATCGCCTTCTGGACCGGCTCGCAGGCCGACTACTTCGAGCTCTACCGCCAGTCGGCGCTGGCGCTCAGACAGGTGGATCGCCAGCTTCAGGTCGGCGGGCCGGCCACGGCCCAGCTCGGCTGGATCCCCGATCTCATCAAGTACTGCTCGACCCAGGGCGCGCCGCTCGACTTCGTCTCCACCCACGTCTACCCGAGCGACCCGCAGACGGCTCTGTTCGGCAAGGAGGGCGCCTTTCCCTACGAAGAGGTCATCCCCCGTGGCCTGAAGCAGGTTCAAGCGCAGGTGCAGGGCTCGGCCATGCCGCATCTGCCTGTGCTCCTCTCCGAGTGGAGCTCGCAGAATCCCGCCTTCATTGCGGAAACCATCAAGAACTGTATCGGCCTGGCGGACATGATGTCCTATTGGACCTTCAGCAACGTCTTTGAGGAGCTGGGGCCGCCCAGGTTCTTCAATTCCAGCTTCGGCATGCTCGACCAACGCGGAATCGCGCGTCCGTCGCTGCACGCGTTTGCGATGCTGCACAAGCTCGGCGCGGAGCGCCTTCCCGCGAACGGGCCTGTCCTGGCGACCCGGCGAGCCAACGGCGCGGCCGCCATCCTGGTCTGGAACCTCATTCCGGAGATGGACGCCGGCTCCATGGCCAGCGGCGACCCGACCAAGGGTCAGGGTGGCTGGTTCAGCGACAGGGGACCCGAGCTGCAGGTCTCGCTGAAGCTTCGCGGCTGGCGCGGCTCCAGGACCGCCCGCATCAGCCAGGTGAACAGCAGGAGCGGCTCGGCTTACGGCGCCTGGATCGGCATGGGCAGCCCCGCCTCCCCGACCCCGGATCAGCTTGCCCTCCTGCGGCGGGCCGGCGAGTTGCCGGAGCCCAGCACGACCAGGCTGCGGGCCGGCCATGAGGTCGCCCTGGAGCTGAGCCTTCCGCCGAACGGGCTCGCGCTTGTGGAAATCGGCGCCTGAGGACGGAGAGCGCCAGGATGTTCGATCTTCTGCTTGTCGCCGCCAGCGCCGCCGCGATCGCCGGCCAACCGGCCACACTGGCGGCGCGCTATGTGGGCGTCTGGAATCTCGATCTCGCCAGGAGCGACCTGGCCGGCGAGCACCAGCCGCCGGAGTATCGCCACGCCAAGGCCATCAGCTGGAACGGAGCCGCCCTGACGGAGACCGACGACTTCCAGAACGTCGCTTTTATCGGACAGATGTCGCCCAGGGCCCAAACCAAGCTCGAGCTCGCTCCGGACGGCGTGGAGCGCGAGATTGCCGGCATCAGCCGCTTTCCCGTGCTGCCGCCTGCGAAGATGACGGCGAGTGCGAGCTGGCAGGGCGACAACCTCGTCGTCACCGCGCGCGGCTCGGACTTCATGGGGTATTGGCGGACCACCCGCCGCTACTTCCTCTCGCCTGACGGCGCGACGCTGACGGAATTGATCAGTCAGACCGGAACGGACGGCGACGGCGAGGAGCGGCTGGTGTTCACCCGGGCCAAAGCGGACTGAGGACGCGTTCGCCTGCTGATTTCGCCTACTGGGCCGCGGCCGCCGCCTCGCCGTAGAGCGCCTTGGCGCGAGCTTCAAAGCAGCCGATCAGCCGATCCACCGCCTGGCCGAAGTTGGCGCGCAACAGTGTCTCGAGCAGGCGGGACTTGAAGATGAAATCGATGTCGAACTCGATCCGGGTGCAGTTGTGCCCGGCGTCCAGGAACCGCCAGCGGTTCTCGAGCTTGCGGAACGGGCCGGAGAGCAGGCCCACGTCGATCTGGCGATTGTGCGCGTCGCGGCGTACGCGCGTGGCGAACTTCTCCTTCAGGAAGGAGAAGCCGACGCCCGCCTCCGCGTCGACCGCCTCGATCCCGTCGCCCAGGTGACGCGCGTTCCAGGTGCGCATGCTGGTGATCCAGGGCACGAACTCGGGATAGGCGGAGACGTCGCCCACCAGCCGGAACAGCTGCTCGGGCGCGTAGGGCAGGACCTTGGAGACGTGGTGGCGCACGGAAAGGCCTCAGCGCGCCGCCGTTTCGCGGGCGACCCGGGCGGCCTTGAGGCGCGCGAAGTCCTCGCCCGCATGGTGCGACGAGCGGGTCAGCGGGCTCGCCGAGACCATCAGGAAGCCCTTGGCCCGGGCGATCTCCTCCAGCGCCTTGAACTCGTCGGGATGCACGAAGCGGTCGATCGGCGCGTGCTTGCGGGTGGGCTGGAGGTATTGGCCGATGGTGATGAAGTCGACGCCGGCCGCCCGCATGTCGTCCATCACCTGCATCACCTCCTCCTTGCTTTCGCCCAGGCCCACCATGATGCCCGACTTGGTGAACTGGGTGGGATCGCGCTCCTTCACGCGCTCCAGCAGCCTGAGCGAGTGGTAGTAGCGCGCGCCCGGACGGATCGAGAGGTAGAGACGCGGCACGGTCTCGAGGTTGTGGTTGAAGACGTCCGGCTTGGCGTCGATCACCCGTTCGGCGGCCGCGACTGGCTTCCTCAGGAAGTCCGGCGTCAGGATCTCCACCGTGGTCGCGGGCGCAGCCGCGCGGATCGCGGCGACCACGGCCGCGAAGTGGGCGGCCCCGCCGTCCGCCAGGTCGTCGCGGTCGACCGAGGTGATGACCACGTGGGCGAGGCCCATCTTGGCCACCGCGTCGGCGACGCGGGCGGGCTCGGTGGGATCAAGCGGCTCGGGCTTGCCGGTCGCCACGTTGCAGAAGGCGCAGGCGCGGGTGCAGACGTCGCCCATGATCATCATGGTGGCGTGGCTCTTCTGCCAGCACTCGCCGATGTTCGGGCAGGCCGCCTCCTCGCAGACGGTGACCAGGCCGTGCTGCTGCACGATCGCCTGGGTCTCGCGGTAACCGGCTGAGCCGGGCGCGCGCACGCGCAGCCACTCGGGCTTCTTCAGAAGCGGGCTGTCCGGACGGTGTTGCTTTTCGGGGTGACGCGGACGCTTGTCGCCCAGGGTGTCGATGACCACGGCCATGGCCCCTAGATCGTCGGTCCAGCGATCCGGATCAAGCTGCGAATCGTCTCCGCCGCGCACGACGCTTTTCGGCTCACGCAACGTGTCCATTCTTTTCAACGTTGAGAGGCATCGGTAGGCTCCGGGTTCGACAAGCTGATGCGGGGAGGTCTGGGTTCGTGACGGGTGAGTTCGACCCAAGGCTGGCGCAGACTCCGCTGTTCGACGCCCTGGTCGATGCGAGCCGCCGGCATGGCCGCAATAAGCCGATCCTGGAAGACCAGGAGCGCTCGCCCCTCAGCTATCTCGGCCTGATGCGGGCGGCCTTCGCGCTCGGCCGCAAGCTCTCCGCCTTCACCGATCCCGGCGAGCATGTCGGCGTCATGCTGCCCTCCAGCGCGGCGGCGGTGGTCACCTTCTTCGCCCTGCACGCCTTCGGCCGCGTGCCGGCCATGCTCAACTTCACCGCCGGCATCCGCAATCTGAAGGCGGCCTGCGAACTGGCGGGCGTGAAGCGGGTGCTGACCTCCCACCGCTTCGTCGAGCAGGCCAAGCTGCACGACCAGGTCGACGCCCTGGAGACCCTGGCCGCCGTCGCCTACCTTGAGGATGTCCGCGCCACGGTGAACACCGCCGACAAGCTGTTCGCCGTCGCGGCCGCCGCCCTGCCCAGGCCGTTCCGCGCACGCACGCGGCCCAGCGATCCGGGCGTCATCCTGTTCACCTCGGGCAGCTTCGGGGCCCCGCGCGGCGTGGTGCTGACCCAGGCCAACCTGGTCGCCAACGCCCGCCAGGTGGCGGCTCATATCGAGCTCGACCCGGCCTGGGTGTTCTTCAACCCCTTGCCGGTCTTCCACTGCTTCGGCCTGACCGCCGGCGTGCTGCTGCCGCTGCTCAACGGACTGAAGGCCTTCCAGTACCCGTCGCCGCTGCACACCAAGCAGATCCCGCCGCTGATCAAGGACAGCCGCGCAGCGGTGCTGCTGGCGACCGACACCTTCGTCAACCAGTACGCCCGCGCCGCGGAGCGCGACGAGCTCTCCGACCTGCAGTTCATCGTCTGCGGCGCCGAGAAAGTGCGCGACGAGACCCATAACCTGATCAACGAGCGGTTCGGCCCGATTCCCGTGCTGGAGGGCTATGGCGCGACGGAGGCCTCGCCGGTGATCGCGGTCAACAAGCCCACGGACAACCGCCGCGGCACGGTGGGCGGGCTGATCCCAGGCATGGAAGCGCGGCTGGAGCCGGTGGAAGGCATAGCCGGCGGCGGCCGGCTGCATGTGCGCGGCCCCAATGTGATGGCCGGCTATCTCGCGCCCGGCGGCGGGCTCGAGCCGCCGGCCGACGGCTGGCACGACACCGGCGACGTGGTGGCGATCAGCGACGACAACTGGATCAAGATCCTCGGCCGCGCCAAGCGCTTCGCCAAGGTCGGCGGGGAGATGGTCTCGCTGACCGCCGCCGAGGACCTGGCTTCGGCCGTCTGGCCGGACTGCCGCCACGCCGTCGTCGCCGTCCCGGACCCGAAAAAGGGGGAGCGGCTGGTGCTGGTCACCGACCGGCGCGACGCCGAGGTGGCCCCCCTGCTGGCGCACGCCCAGGCGGTCGGCGCGCCGGAACTGGCGGCGCCGCGGCGCATCATCCGCGTGCCGGAGATCCCCGTCCTGGGCACTGGCAAGACGGACTATGTGGCCCTGGAGCGGATCGTCGACGCCGAGCTGCGGCGGGTAGCCTGAATGGAGGATCGATGAACCTGACGGCCTGGTCTCCGCGCGTTCTGAGCCTCTTGCGGATCATCACCGCCCTGCTCTTCATGGAGCATGGGCTGATGAAGCTGCTGCATTTCCCCGCGCCGCAGCCGGGCGTCCCCTCGCCGCTGCCGCCGCTGCTGCTGGCGGCGGGCGTCATCGAGCTGGTGGGCGGCGCGCTCGTCGCGCTCGGCCTCTTCACCCGAGCGGCGGCCTTCATCGCCTCCGGCGAGATGGCGGTGGCCTACTTCACCGTCCACGCGGCGCAGGGCTTCTGGCCCGCGCTGAACGAGGGCGACGCGGCGATCCTCTACTGCTTCGTCTTCTTCTACCTGGTCTTCGCCGGGGGCGGGGCCTGGAGCCTGGACCGCGCGGTGCGCAAGGCGGATCTTCCCTCCCCCTAGTCTAAAGCCTACGGGATTATCGCAAACGGCGCCGTCCCTCCTCTCCCCCGAGCCAAGCGAGCGAGGGAGAGGTAGGGAGAGGGCAAAACCCCGGACTTCTGTGAATCCGGTAGCCCATGCAGGGCGGGAAGGCCTCTTACAGGTGCAGCACCCGGCCGTAGGCGTCGAGGGAGGCCTCGTGCATCGCCTCGCTCATCGTCGGGTGGGGGAAGACCGTGGCCTGGAGCTCGGCCTCGGTGGCTTCCAGCGTCATGGCGAGCGTGAAGCCCTGGATCATCTCGGTGACTTCGGCGCCCATCATGTGCGCCCCGATCAGCGCGCCGGTCTTGCCGTCGAAGATGGTCTTCACGAAGCCCTCGGTCTCGCCCATGGCGATGGCCTTGCCGTTCACCTTGAACGGGAAACGGCCGACCTTGATCTCGCGGCCCGCGGCCTTGGCCTGGGCTTCGGTGAGCCCGACCGAGGCGACCTGCGGGTTGGAATAGGTGCAGCCGGGGATCGGCGAGTCGACGTTCGTCGGCTTCAGGCCGGCGATGTGCTCCACGCAGTGGATGCCCTCGTGGCTCGCCTTGTGCGCCAGCCAGGGCGGGCCGGCCAGGTCGCCGATCGCGTAGAGGCCCGGCACGCCCGTGCCGCCGTGCTTGTCGGTCACCACGTGGGTCTTGTCGAGCTTGGCCCCCAGCGCCTCCAGGCCCAGCCCCTCGACATTGCCGACGATGCCCACCGCGACGATGGCGACCTCGGCCTCCAGCGTCTCGGCCTTGCCGCCGGCCTCGATCTCGACGGCGACGCCGGCCTTGGTCTTGGTGAGCTTCTTGACGTTGGCCGGGACGCGGAACTTCAGGCCACGCTTCTCGAAGGCCTTGTGCGCGGCGGCCGAGACCTCCTCGTCCTCCACCGGCAGGATCCGCGGCAGCATCTCGACCACGGTCACCTCGGCGCCCAGCGCGCGGTAGAAGCTGGCGAACTCGATGCCGATGGCGCCGGAGCCGATGACGATCAGCGACTTAGGCGCGGCCTTGGGGACCATGGCCTCGCGGTAGGTCCAGACCCGCTCGCCGTCGGGCGCCAGGCCGATGTCCGGCAGGGTGCGGGCCCGCGCGCCGGTGGCCAGGATCACGTGCTTGGCCTGCACCGTGCGCTCGCCGCCCGCCTTCAGGGCGATCACCGCCTTGGGCGCGCCCTCGCCCTTCTCCAGCCGGGCGTCGCCTTCGATCACCTCGATCTTGTGCTTGCGCATCAGGTAGCCGACGCCCGCGTTCAGCTGCGCCGCCACCTTGCGCGAGCGCTCCACCACCTTGGCGAAGTCGAAGCCGCGCTTCTCCACCGACAGGCCGTAGGCGCCCAGGTGATCCAGCGTCTCGTAGACGTCGCCCGACCGCAGCAGCGCCTTGGTCGGAATGCAGCCCCAGTTCAGGCAGACCCCGCCCAGCGCCTCGCGCTCGACGATGGCCGTCTTCAATCCTAATTGCGCGGCGCGGATCGCCGTCACATAGCCGCCGGGACCGGCGCCGATCACAAGAACGTCGAAATCAGCCATCAGAGCAATGCCTCGATCGCGGTTTGAAGCGCATTGGGAGCGACGTTGGGAGCGAAGCGCTCGACCACCCTGCCGCTACGGTCTACCAGGAATTTGGTGAAGTTCCACTTCACGCTCTCGCTGCCCAGCAGGCCCTTCTTCTGCTTCTTGAGCCAGGCGTAGAGCGGATGCGCGGCGGCGCCATTGACGTCAATCTTCCGCATGATCGGGAAGGTCACGTCGTAGCTCGTCGAGCAGAAGGCCTTGATCTCCTCGGGATCGCCGGGCTCCTGCGCGCCGAATTGGTTGCAAGGGAAGCCTAACACTACCAGACCGCGACTAGCATGGGTCCGATAGAGTTGCTCGAGCCCGGCGTATTGCGGGGTGAAGCCGCATTTCGAGGCGGTATTGACGATCAGCAGCACCTTCCCACGGTAGTCCGCCAGGGGCGCCGGCCGACCGTCGATCGTCTCGGCCGTAAACGCGTAGATCCCGTCCATCCGCGCGTCAGACGATCATGGTGATGGGGCTCTCGATCAGGCCCTTGAAAGCCTCCAGCCAGCGCGCGCCGACGGCCCCGTCCACCACGCGGTGATCGCAGGTGAGCGTCACCGTCATGACGGTGGCGATGGCGAGTTGGTCGCCGCGCACCACCGGCCGCTTCTCGCCCGAGCCGACCGAGAGGATGCAGCCCTGCGGCGGATTGATGATCGAGCCGAAGGACCTTACGCCGAACATGCCGAGGTTGGACACCGAGAAGGTGCCGCCCATGAATTCCTCGGGCTTCAGCTTCTTGGTCCGCGCCCGTTCGGCCAGGTCCTTGGCCTCCAGCGAGATCTGGGAGACGCTCTTCAGCTCGGCCTGGCGGATGATCGGGGTGATCAGGCCGCCGTCGATCGCCACAGCCATCGAGATGTCGGCGTGGTGGTGGTAGGCGATCCCCTCGGGGCTGAAAGAGGCGTTGGCCTCCGGCACCTGCTTGAGCGCGATGGCCGCGGCCTTCAGCACCAGGTCGTTCACGCTGACCTTGACCTTCCGCTTTTCCAGCAGTCCGTTGATCTTGGCGCGCGCCGACAGCAGGGCGTCGATCTCCAGGTCGATGGTGAGCGGAAAGTGCGGAATGTCTCGGAAGGACTCCGACAGCCGCCGCGCCACCGTCTTGCGCATCATGTCCAGCGGCTTCAGGTCATAGCTGCCCGGCGGGATGCCCATCTGCTCGAGGGAGGCCGAGACGCCGGCGGCCGCCGGCGCGGGGGCCGGATTGGGGGCCGCGGCAGGCTGCGGCGCGGGCGCTGCGGCCGCGGGGAGGGCGGTCTCGACGTCGGCCTTGACGATGCGGCCGTGCGGGCCGGACCCCTGAAGCGTGTTCAGCGGAATGCCCTTTTCTTCGGCCATGCGTCGGGCGAGCGGCGAGGCGAAGACGCGCTCGCCCGCGGCGGCCGGAGCTGCAGCGGCAGGCGCCGCCGACGCGGGCGGAGCTGCGGCCTTGGGCGCCGCGGTTGCAGCGGGCGGCGCCGGCGCGGCCGCCTTCGGCGGGGTGCTGGGGGGCGGCGGCGCGGCGGTTTCGTCATCGCCCGCCAGGCGCGCGATCGGGGTGTTGACCTTCACCCCCGCGACGCCTTCCGCCACCAGGATGGCCTCCACCTTGCCTTCGTCGACGGCCTCGACCTCCATGGTGGCCTTGTCGGTCTCGATCTCGGCGATCACATCGCCGGACCTCACTTCATCGCCCACCTTCACGTGCCACTTGGCGAGGGTGCCCTCCTCCATGGTGGGCGACAGCGCCGGCATCAGGACATCGATCGGCATGTATTTCTTTCTCAGGTGTCTCAGGCGGTGGGCAGGGCTTCGATCAGGCGCGGCTTCAGCAGCCGTCAAGCTAACGGACCTTTACGACAGCAGACCGTCTCCCGTCACCAGGGTCCGCCCTGCGAAAGCTCATGACGGTTCCTTGGACAGGTGCGCAAGGCTCGCGGCGTTGGCCTCCCAGTTTTGACCGTCGAAGGCCTCCACCTCCAGCTCGACGCCGTCAAGGCTGTCCAGGCACCGGGCGTTGACGCTCCAGCCGTCGGGATTGGATCGCGGCCGGTAGAAGCTCTTCACCCCGCATTCGGCGCAGAACAGGTGCTTCGCCACGCGCGTATTGAAGCTGTACTGCGACAGCCGCTCCATCCCGCGAGTGACCCGGAACTGGCTCTCCGGCACGATGATGTGCACGAAGCCGGTCTTGGCGCACATCGAGCAGTTGCAGGTCTGCGCCGCCACCTTGGCCGGCAGGGCGACCTCGAAGCGGACTCCGCCACAATGACAGCCGCCGGCGCGCCAGGTGAAGGGCGCGGAGCTCACAACTGAAGCCGATGAGGGGTCATTTATAGGTCACGGCCATGGCGGCCTTCACGATCCGGTCCACCGACGGCAGCGACAGCGCCTCCAGGTTCGCCGCGTAGGGCAAGGGCACGTCCTCCTGGCAGACCCGCGCCGGCGGGGCGTCGAGGAAGTCGAAGGCTTCGGCGACCACCCGGGCGGCGACCTCGGCGCCGATGCCCATCGGGCCCCAGCCTTCCTCCACCGTGACCAGGCGGTTGGTCTTCTTGACGCTCTCCACGACCGTGGCGTGATCGAGCGGGCGGATGGTGCGCAGGTCGACGACCTCGGCCTCGATCCCGTCCTTCGCCAGCTGCTCGGCGGCTTCAAGGGCGAAGCCCACCATGCGCGAATAGGCGACGATGGTGACCGCGTCGCCCTCGCGACGGACCTTGGCCTTGCCGATCGGCAGCATCCAGTCGATCCCGTCCGGAACCTCGAACTCCTGCCCGTAGAGCATCTCGTGCTCCAGGAAGACGACGGGGTTCGGATCGCGGATGGCGGCCTTCAGCAGGCCCTTGGCGTCGGCCGCGTCGTAGGGCGCGATCACCTTCAGGCCGGGCACGTGGCCGTACCAGGGGGCGTAGTCCTGGCTGTGCTGGGCGGCCACGCGCGAGGCCGCGCCGTTGGGGCCGCGGAACACCACCGAGGCCTTGATCTGGCCGCCGGACATGTAGAGCGTCTTGGCTGCGGAGTTGATGATGTGGTCGATCGCCTGCATGGCGAAGTTCCAGGTCATGAACTCGACGATGGGCTTCAGGCCCGCCATGGCGGCGCCGACGCCGAGACCGGCGAAGCCGTATTCGGTGATCGGGGTGTCGATGATCCGCCGGTCGCCGAACTCCTGCAGCAGGTCGCGGCTCACCTTGTAGGCGCCCTGGTACTGGGCGACCTCCTCGCCCATCAGAAAGACGTCGCCATCGCGGCGCATCTCCTCGGCCATGGCGTCGCGCAGCGCGTCGCGCACGGTCTGGCGCACCAGGTTCACGCCGGCGGGCAGCTCAGGATCCTTCAGCGGCTGCGGCGGGACGACGGGAGCGGGTCCCTCGCCCTCCGGGCGGCCCTTGGCCTCGGAGGGGCCCTTCTTCTCTTCGTCGCCGGACGGCTCCTTCGCGACGGGCTTGTCGGCGACGGTGTCGACCTGCCTGGCTTCGGCGGCGGCCGGGGCCGCCGGCGGCGGCGCCACAGCGGCCTTACCCGGAATGGCCTGGCCGTCCTCGCCCGCGAGACGCGCGATCGGCGTGTTGACCTTCACCCCCTGGGCGCCCTCGGGGACGAGGATGGCCTCGACCTTGCCCTCGTCCACAGCCTCGACCTCCATGGTGGCCTTGTCAGTTTCGATCTCGGCGATGACGTCGCCGGAGCGCACGTCGTCGCCGACCTTCACGTGCCACTTGGCCAGCGTGCCCTCTTCCATGGTGGGGGACAGCGCCGGCATCAATACCTCGGTCACGCGCGCGCCTCCGTGTAGACGTCGGTGTACAGCTCGGAGGGATCCGGCTCCGGCGAGGTGCGCGCGAAATCGGCGGCGTCGGCCACGATGCGCTTCACCTCGGCGTCGATGGCTTTCAGGCTCGCCTCGTCGGCCCAGCCCTTGGACTCCAGCAACTCCTCGACGGCGTCGATCGGGTCGCGGGTCTTGCGGATCGCGTCGACCTCCTCGCGCGTGCGGTACTTGGCCGGGTCGCTCATCGAATGGCCGCGGTAGCGGTAGGTCTTCATTTCCAGGATGTAGGGCCCGTTGCCCGCGCGGGCGTGCTCGGCCGCTCGGGCGGCCGCGGCCTGCACCGCCAGCACGTCCATGCCGTCCACCTCCTCGCCCGGAATGCCGAAAGAGGCGCCGCGCTTGTAGAGGTGGGTCTCGGAGGAGGAGCGCTCCACCGAGGTGCCCATGGCGTACTGGTTGTTCTCGATGACATAGACCACCGGCAGGCTCCAGAGCTCGGCCATGTTGAAGCTCTCGTAGACCTGGCCCTGGTTGGCGGCGCCGTCGCCGAAGT
>CBJNAS010000015.1:0-21919 GCA_966434565.1 uncultured Phenylobacterium sp. | reverse complement strand
ATGCGCCGTCGAGTTCGTCCTTCAGCCCGTATTCGTGGGCGAGGCGCTCCAGCGTGGCCGGCGCGGGCGGGTCGGCGACAGGCGCCTTGACGATCACCCGGCCTCGCGTGTCGCCCTTCCTGCGCAATCCCCGGGAGACGACGAGGTCGCCGTCCTGCTGCACGTTCTCCGGTTCGAAAAATGATCGCACTGGGCGCGCCACCTCAAACGTGTCGGCGTGCGCGGGCGGACTCGTCCGCAAGCCATGCCGTTCGTGTTTCCGGGCTCCGAGTCAACGGTCCAGCAACCCTTAGTCCTTGGTGCGCTCAGCTTGATGAGGGCGACAACCGAATATGGACCTTCCCAGTCCCCGCTGCAAGTTAATCGGCGACACGCCGACAGAACAATAATTCATTGTAATGAGGTCAAGTTTGGCGTGCCATAATAGACGGGAGGATCCCGCTTCTAACCTACGCCGAACGATTACTCTTCCGCGAGAGCGAGTTAGTACACTGGCGCTCCGCAGACTGCTGACGCCAAAACTCCATCCGACCTGGACCGATGATCTCAGGGCTGGCTGCGTGGGCTCCGTCCACCTACATCCACGGAGCAAACTTCATGGCGCGGAGCGGATCGCATGCGCCAGCCCGACGCGTCCGCCCGAAGAATCAGGCCTGACATGCCAAGTGCCCATCGAGGGCGCCCTTCGGGCGATCTGACAAAGGGGGAGGACAGCAGCACGCTTTCGCTAGCGCTGGTGTAAGGCGTCACGCCGGCGGCGGCGGGAGAAGCGGTGGCTCGCATTTCCGCGGGCTCGCCTGGGCCGCAGACGGGCTTTTAGCGCGCGCCAGAGGGCGCGGTGTCATGCCTCTGCTCAGCCCGCGCTATTGGCCCGACGGTGCGGGGGTGTGGTCCGTCGCGTCGCCGGCAAGGTGCGCCGCAGCGCGCGGTGCGCGACCAGTCTCGCCGTCTTCGCCAGGTAGATGGCTCCGTACAGGCTTCCCGGCCCGCTGCAGCAAAGAGTCAGGAACGCATTCATCATGGCGGACAGCTCCCGACGTGAGCCGTGCATGGCGGCCTCCAGGAGCTTGAACGGCAGGACCGCGACTTCCGAACTGTTTGCCGCCGCAGCGCGCGGCTGCGGGTCGTAGGGAAGATGACGGAGCAGTGCGAGGTAGGCGCCGGGATAATCGATACCTGCGCC
This sequence comes from uncultured Phenylobacterium sp., assembly GCA_966434565.1. Classification (GTDB taxonomy): domain Bacteria; phylum Pseudomonadota; class Alphaproteobacteria; order Caulobacterales; family Caulobacteraceae; genus Phenylobacterium. Next base: position 20,736 of record CBJNAS010000015.1, on the reverse strand, counting down.
CAGCAGTGAGATCATGGTGGCCCAGCAGCGTAAGTTGGCGTCGAGGTGCCAGACATCGCCATTGCGGTCGCGGATGAAGTCGCTCGCCGTGAGGCCCAAGCAGCCCAATGCATGAACCGCCATCCGGCCTGCGGCCATCAGCGGGGGATCGTCGAATATCTGCACGACCGCGCTCGGCCCACGGGGCCAGCGTTCGCTCATTGTAAGGAACCCGTGTTCAAGGAGGGGCCCCTCCGGGCCGGTCACGGCGCCATAGGTCATGGTCCGCCCCTCGATGTGTTTCTGGTAGAAGACCTCGTCCCCCCGATCGCCGGACAGCTCGTCAAGCCCGCTTTCGACCTCGTCGGGTGAGGCGGCGATCCTCACGCCGAGACCGCCGGCGCCGGTGGTGGACTTGATGACCAGCGGCAATCCAAATCGCACGACCGCCTCTTCGGCGCTGATGTCACGGGCCCGAACCTGCGGCGGGACGCGCACGCCCGCAGTCTGCAGAATGGCGTTCACCTCGAACTTGTCGATCAGCTGTTCCGGCGGAAAGCGGTTGTAGACCAGCCCCCGTCCGGCAAGCGCAAAGATGGCCGGATATTCACTGCTCTCTCCCGCCAGAGTATTCTCGTCGGACAGCACATCGAGGACGCAGTCGCCTGCCAAGCGCGCCGGAAGTGAACCGTCATCGCCCAACTCAGACGGCCTCACCAAGCCGTCGTACATCCAGTGATCATGCACCCAGCGCGTCAGCCGGTGGACCCCTTTCGGTGGCGGTGACCTTGACCCGCGGATCAGCACCGCGCGCACGCCGCGGCGTCGCATTGTGCATGCGAGTTGGTCGAAGTGATCGAGGCCGAATTCATCGATGACTAGGATGCTCGTGTGGCGAACCTGGCGGCTCGGCTCGCTGGGATGCCGATCCCCGCGGGGATCGGCGGTAACCGGCAAGCGCATCCTTTGCACCGGTTTGCTCCCAATTTACGGGCGCCCCGGAATGAACTTGCGGGGCCCTGTCGAAAGTTCCGGGGTGATTTTTGCACGTGCGCGCAACCAGCAGGAGCGGCCGGCGATTCGATTTTTGCCTCTCGACCGTCTCCGTGGCGGCGGTGCTCGGGTCGAAGAGCGGGCTCGAAGACTTCTTCGCCTGGATGGCCGCCAACTTCGATCCTGCGATCTCCTGGCGGGACCTCGCGCGCCCCGTGCGTCAGCCTGTCGAGCCACAGTTGACCGTTGACATGTGGCGGTTCGCCGGCTTCCAGGTCGAAATCGATTTTCCGAAGCCCCGAGTGGAGCTCGCGTGTCTGAGAACATTAGTTTTCGAAATCTCGTCGCCGACATCGCAGCCGCATATTTCAGGAGCCGCCAGGTTAGGCCGTCTGAAATTCCGACCGTGATAACTCAGATCGCCCTCAGTCTCTCGGCGATGGCGGCCGGCGCCGTAGACTCTACGCCCGAGCCCCCGACGCAGGCGAAGCTCAGCCCGGCCCAGATCCGCAAGTCCATCACCCGAGACGCGCTGATCAGCTTTGAGGACAACAAGCCCTACAAGACGTTGCGGCGGCATCTTTCGGCAAGGGGGCTGTCGCCTGAAGAATACCGCATCAAGTGGGGCCTGCCTGAGGATTACCCGATGGCGGCGCCGTCCTACCGCGAGGCGCGCGCCAGCCTGGCCAAGGCGCGTGGGTTCGGGGGGCGCGCCGCTCTGAATTCTCGGCCGACAGAGCCCGCCGCCCCGCCAGATCCCGAGTCGACCGCCGTGTTGGCGCCGCCCGCTCCGGCGGCGGTCGCGGCGGCGAAGCAAGGTCCTCGTACTCTGGGGCTGTCACGCAAGAGCGTGTCCACCCCCGCCGCGTTTCGTCCAAGAGATTCTGTCCGCGACCCGGAAACCAGCGCTCGGCACAAACGCTGGCTCGCCATGCTGAGTGAGACGGATTGGGCGCGGATCCGGGCCATTGCGCGACAGGTCAATCATGCGCACGTCCCGGCGCCTCTGACAGATCTGAGCGCGCCCTTACGTGTTCGCGCCTGCCTGGTCGGGCACGAAGCTCGGTTTCCCGGAGAACACGTCGGCACCCTGCGCGGGGGCCAAGTCGCCCTACTGATTTCCGAACACGGCGAGCGCTGAGCGCCTGGCGACCGGCGGGAAGGTCCTCAAGCTGGAGCGGCATTCGCGGAGCGGTCTTATCTCGCCGCCGGCGGGGCATAAGCGCGTAGAAAACCGCTGGCTTGTCGCGCTTGCCGCTGCTGACGCTCACCGCCACTTGGCCAGCGCCTGCCGGTCGATGAGCAAGAGGGCGAGCAGGGCCGCGAAGGCGCTGAGCGCCAGGCCGGCGGCCAGCCGGTGAGCCTCGGCGAACTGCAGCGATTCCACCAACTGGTAGATCCGGGTGGAGACCACCTCGGTCTTTCCGGGGATGGCTCCGCCGATCATCAGCACCACGCCGAACTCGCCGATGGTGTGGGCGAAGACCAGCACCGCGGCGGTGACAAAGCCGCGCCGGGCGAGCGGCAGGGCGACGGTGGCGAAGCGGTCCAGCGGGCCGGCGCGCACGGTGGCCGCCGCCTCCAGGGCCCGCTCGCCGATGCCTTCGAAGGCGTTGCGGATCGGCTGCACCGCGAAGGGCAGGGAATAGATCGCCGAGCCTATCACCAGGCCTGTGAAGGTGAAGGCGAGCGTTCGCACCCCGAAGGGATGCAGCAGGGCCATGAGCGGGCTCTGCGGACCCAGCGCCACCAGCAGGTAGAATCCCAGCACGGTGGGCGGCAGCACGAGCGGCAGGGCGACCAGCGCGCCTACGCCCTCCTTCCACCAGGCGTGGCTGCGCGCCAGCCACCAGGCGAGCGGCGTGGCCAGCAGCAGGAGCACGAACGTGGTGATCCCCGCCAGCGCCGCGGTGGTCCAGACGACCTGGCCCATCTCAGCGCACCTCGTAGCCGTAGCGCTTGATGATGGCGATCGCCTGAGGGCTCTTCAGGAAATCCAGGAAGGCCTTGGCGGCGGGGTTCTTCTGGCCGGCGAGGAGCAGGATCGCCTGCTGCTCGATGGGCGCATAGTCGCCCGCGGGCACAAGCCAGCGCGAGCCGCCGGGCTCGGCGATCACCTGCGACAGCGCCACGAAGCCCAGGTCCGCCGCGCCGGAGGCGACGAACTGCCAAGTCTGGGTGATCGATGAGCCTGTGACGATCTTCGGCTTCACCGCCTCGTAGATCCCGAGCTTCTGCAGCGTCTGGACCGCGGCCACGCCGTAGGGCGCGGCGATGGGATCGGCGATGGCGAGCTTGGCGAAGCGGCCGGCCTTCAGCGCCATCCCGTCCGCGGCCAGGCCCGGGGTCTTCGAATAGAGCACGAGCTTGCCGACGGCGTAGGTGAAGCGCGTGCGCGGCGCGCCGAGGCCATCCTGCTCGGCCTTCTGCGGCCGCTCGGCGTCGGCGGAGAGGAACACCTCGTAAGGCGCGCCGTGGGCGATCTGGGCGTAGAACTGGCCGGAGGAGCCGAAACTCAGGCTCGCCTTGTGGCCGGTGGCGGCCGCGAAGGCGGCGGCGATCTCTTTGGCCGGCTCGGTGAAGTTGGCGGCGACCGCCACCTGGGTCTCTGCCGCCGACGCAGGGGCCGCGAGGCCGGCGAGGACAAGGGCGGCAAGGGCCCCCAGGATCGAACGACGGGGAAGGGTGGTCACTCGAGCCTTCAGCGCGGTCTCTCCCGATCTCGATATGTAGCAAGACTTCATATCGGCGTGCGCACAGCGACGCAATGGCCGCCTTCGGTTTCGACACGGCGATGCTCATCGAGCAACTCGGCCTTGGAACGCGACGACATCACCACCTCGCCGAAGTCCCGGTAGCGGCGACTACTGAGACAGCAATACCGGGGCGTGCTCATCGCAATGCACGAGACCCACCTGTGGCGCTTCGGTGTCCTCCCATCTCAGACACGCCGCCGCCAGTCGGGTCGGAGCATGATCATGTCAATAATTGCTCCTGCTTTGCTACTTCCTAGTTGACATGTGCGAGCGCTTGCGATTGAGCCTGATCAAGACGCAAAGGAGCAGAAGTGTCGGACACCATTGAACTGCAAAAGATCGTCGGTCAGGTCGCCGCCGCCTATTTCAGCAACAGCCACGTGAGCCCGGCGGAAATTCAGACCGTCATCAGCCAGATCGCCGGCAGCCTCGGCGCGGTGGGCGGACCCGCGGCCGAACTCGCGGCCGAAGCGCCGGAAAAGCCGAGCCTGACACCGGCGCAGATCCGCAAGTCGGTAACTCCCGACGCGATCATCAGCTTCGAGGACAACAAGCCCTACAAGACGCTGCGCCGTCACCTTGCGGTTCGCGGGCTCACGCCGGACGAATACAAGGCCAAGTGGGGCCTGCCGAAGGACTATCCGATGGTCGCCCCGTCCTACAGCCAGGCGCGATCCAGCCTGGCGAAGGCGCTGGGTCTCGGGAGCCGAGCGAGCGCGGACGCGGCGCCCACGGCGCCTGCAGCGGAGGCGGCCCCTGCAGCGGCGGCGGAGCCCGCCCCGAAGGCGCAGCCCAAGGCCCGCCGGGCGGCGGGGCGCCCGCGCAAGGCCAAAGCCGCTGCGTCGGACGCCGCGGCCCAATAGACGTTTGCGCCTGCACCCCGCGGGGGCTGGCTGAACTTTCCGGCGCCAGGTGGGCTTGCTCCTGCCTGGCGCCGCTTCTACATGCCAGGCTCGCGCTGGTCGGGGCTCATCGCGAGAGGCGCAGGTGCAGAAGGACCAGCTCGAAGCGTTCCGACAGCGTATCGCCGGCGCGTTTTCCGCTGCGGCCGCCTATGACGAGCATGCCCGGGTGCAGCGGCAGGCGGCGGGGCGCCTGGCTGACCGGATCGTCGCCCTGCCGCTTCCGGAGCGGCCGCGCATATGCGAGGTGGGCTGCGGGACCGGCTTCCTGGGCGAAGCCGTCGCCGGCCGGCTGCCGGGCGCGCACTGGCTGGCCACCGACATCAGCCCGGAGATGGTCGAGCGCGCCCGCTCCCGCCTCGACGACGGCCAGGGACTGTTCAGCTTCGCGACCGCCGACGCGGAGAAGCCGGTCGCGATCCGCAGGGCCGCCCCTTTCGACCTCATCTGCTCGAATTTCGCGGCTCAATGGTTCTCCGATCTCCCCGCCGTGCTGGCCCGGCTTCTCGAACTGCTGAGTCCAGGCGGCCACCTGGTCCTGACGACGCTGGCCAGCGGAACATTCGCCGAGTGGAGAGAAGCTCACACGGCCGCGGGCCTGAGCCCGGGCACGCCGGCCTATCCGACGCTCACGGAATTGCGCCGCATGCGCCCCGGCGGCGTGAAGGTCGAGGTCACGCATGAGACCTACGTCGAGAGCTTTCCCTCCCCGCAGCGATTCCTGGCGGCGTTGCGCGCGATCGGCGCGCACACCCCGTCCGCAGAGCACGCGCCGCTCAAGCCCTCCGAAATGAAGCGGGTGTTGAACCACTTCCGGGAGGGCGGCTGTCAGGTCACCTACGTGGTCGCGACCTGCGCGCTCCAGCGCATCTAGGCTTTTGACGTCTATTGTTGCGCTCAGCCCGTGTCTGCCGCCGCAGCCGTGCGCTCGCTCTCCTGCGCGGGCGCAGAGACGGAGCGCACCCAGCGACGCGCGGCCGCGCGCGCCGCCACCTCGGTGAAGCGATAGCCGGTAGCGCGATCCCCGCCCGGGTGCGCGGCGCGCCACTTCCAGAACAGCCCGAAGATCCGGTGCGTACTGTAGCTGACCCAAGGCATCGCTGACCTACGCCGCCCCCATGCCGGGCGTTCCAGGCGCCCCCGGAACCCGGGTCCGAACCTGGTCTATCAACACCAGCGATCGCCAGGCGAGCGAGGCCAGCGCAGGCGTGTCCCGCAATGCTCGCAGCATATAGGTCTCGCGTCGGCGCATGTAGGACCAGCCGCCCGTGCGGTCGAGGAAGCGCGCCGCGAAGCCGTAGCCGAATTCGTCCAGGGCCATCGCGCGCAGGAAGAAGAACAGGTGCGCGCAGCCCTCCTCATTCGCGGCCCGTTCCGACGGATCGCGAGAGGCCGGCAGCGCCTGCCCCATCCCGGCCAGACGCACCATGTCGGCGAACGCGGCCTCGGGCGAGGGCGAGGCCTTCATGAGCTCAGGCGTGGCGGCATCCAGACCCAGCGCCCGCAGATTCTCGCAGACGATCCGGAGGTGGGTTCGGCGCATCGCCTTGGCGGCCGTCGTGCTCACGCTCCATCGGTGGACCCGGTAGCCGAGCAGTGGCTCCTGGAGAATTCGCGCCGGGTGAGCGCTGCAGATGCGGCGGAAAAGCTCGAAGTCCTCGGCGTGCGGATAGGCCGGATCGTAGCGCAGTTGGCCGGGGGCGATGACACGCGGGTTGAACATCACCGTCGAATGGCGAAAGGCGGTGAAAAATCGCGAGAGCACGCCCAGATCGGCGTCCGGCCACCGCTTGAGGCCGGATGCATAGGTGCGCTTGCCGCGGATGACGTGGAAATCCGTCCCGCAGAGCGCAAGCTGTGGCTGGCGGGCGAATGCGTCGACCTGCCGCAGAATGCGCGTGGGATAGGAAATGTCGTCGGCGTCCATTCGCGCGATCAGTTGGCCACGGGCCAGGGCAAGGCCCTCGTTTAGGGTCTCGACGAGGCCCCTGTTGGCGCGCGAGACAAGGCGAATGCGCGGATCCTGCGACGCCAGCCTCTCCAGCGTGGCCAGGCTGTCGTCGGTGGAGCCGTCGTCGATGGCGATGATCTCCAGCCGCTGGTAGGTCTGGGCCATGAGACTTCGAAGGGCGGGCTCCAGGTAGGCCCCTCCGTTGAAGACCGGCAGGACGACGCTGACGAGCGGGGCGTGCGCGTGCGTCATCGAAACGCGTCTCCGGCCTTGGCGCGGACCGCCCCCGGTTCCGGGCGCCCAGTGCGCCGCACCGCGGCCGCCGCCGCGCGCCGCCAGTCGCCGCCGCTGCGCCATGGACGGCGCTGGACCTTGAGCCCGGCGAACAGCGCCGCCCCGATCAGGGTGTGCCAGACCATCGGGCCGTGCGAGAGCCCCAGGCGCGCATCGAAATGCGGGCCTCCGGCCAGCTCGCGCACGGCGTTGCGGAGGTTCCAGTAATTCCGGCGCACCAGCCACGGCGCCCGCGAGAGATGCTTCATCATCAGGGCGCCGTTGCCGATGTTGTACGCGCGATGAAGGTTGCGGATCTCCGGCTCGGCCCGGCGGCCATGGTGGTGGAACACGACCATTCCGCGGCCGGCGTACTCGACCGGGATGCCGGCGAGGAACGCTCGCAGGATGAAGTCGGTGTCCTCGGCGGATCGCAGCGGCGAGCCGGCCCCGAAGCGCTCGTCGAAGGGCCCGACGGTCTCCGCCACCTGGCGGGCCATCGCCATGTTGCAGCCGAGGAGGAAGCCCGCCGGATCGTCGCCGCGCGTCATCCGCTCGGTGCAGGCGCTCGTCTTGATGGTGAGCGGGGCGTCATGCGGATCGCCGAGCTCGACGCGGCCGCCCCGCAAGAAGGGCCGCGTGTCGCCGGCAAAGCACTCGAGAACCTCGCGCAGGTAGCGAGGAGAGACGACGCAGTCGTCGTCGATGAAGATCAGCAGCTGTCCGGCGGCATGGCGAACCCCGAGGTTGCGGGCGCTCGACAGGCCCCGCCCCGGCTGGCGGAGCAGCCGCACCCGCAGGTCGGCGGCGCGGGCGGCGAAGCGCCTCACCGCCTCGGCGGTATCGTCCTTCGAGCCATCATCGACCACGATGACCTCGAGCCCGGCCCGCCCCGCGCGCCGTGCGCTCTGCTCGATCGAGTCCAGCGTCCTCGAAAGCGAGCGCCATCGGTCGCGCGTGCAGATCACCACGCTAGCGTCCAGCATTGTCGGGGCCCTCGCGCCTGACATCCGCGAGCCAACCTTGGGCCGCGCAGCCCTGTTCCGCCGTTTTGCAAATGCGAAGAGGAGTGTGGCCTGGCGAACGCACCGGACCCGGGTCATGGCGCGGCGCAGCGGACGACGGGCAACCGGGAATGCGCTGAGCTGTTTCCACTCCGCCTGAAGCACGCCCAAGGTGGCTCTGACGAATGTGGGACCTTCTCCGTCTTGGACGGCGCACCAGGCGCCTGATCGTGGGCCATTTGCGGCTCGTGCCGCTGATCGTGCTCCTCGGTGTGATCGCCGCGGCGCTCGAAGGCCTTGGCATCGGCCTCGTCATGCCCCTGCTCGACACCATGACCGGCCGCGCCGCCGCGAGCGGCGGCTTCGCGGGCCTGTTCCGACGCTTCGGGGCCGGCCTTCCTGCCGAGACCCGCGTGCTCCTGCTGGGAGGCCTGATTGTCGGCCTGGTGCTGCTGAAGAACCTGGTGGCGGGCGCCGCGGCCATCCTGACAGGCTGGGTGTACGGCAGGACGGGGGAGGCGATTCGCGCAGGCCTCGCACGCCGCCTCACCGAGTTCGGCTTTTCCTTCTTCAGCGAGCAGCGGCCGGGGCTGCTGCTGAACGTGCTCTCGACCGAGAGCTGGCGCACCGCCGACGCCATCGGCACGGCGCTGATCGTGCTCACCAACGCCTCGGCCGCGGTCATTCTGTTCGTCTTCCTGTGCCTGCTCTCCTGGCGGCTGACGCTCGCGGTCGCCGTCGGGCTCTGTCTCATCCAGCTGGTGCAGGCGCTCGCCTCTCGGCCGCTGCGTCGCATGAGCCGGGGCCTCACCGAGCGCAACGGCGAGCTCGCTTCGCAGATGCTTCACCTGGTCGAGGCCGCGCGCCTGATCCGCATCTTCGGCCAGGCCTCCGCCGAGCTGGCCCGCTTCGCCGGCGTCTCGCACACTGTGCGCCAGACGCTGTTCCGGCTCGAGCGGCGCAAGGCCCTCGTGCCGCCGGCGATGGAGGCGCTGTATGCGATCCTGTTCGTCACGATCGTCGTCGGCGCCTACCAGACGGGCCAAAGCTTCTCGCTGATCGCCGCCTTTGTCGTGCTGCTCTACCGGATGCAGCCCAACGTCAGGAACTTGCAGGCGGCGAGCGCCCAGCTGCATGCGCTCGCGGGCTCGCTTGCGGCGGTCGAGCAGCTCCTGGATCCGGACGGCAAGCCGCAGCAGCCCGCGGGGCCCCGCCAGCCTCCCGAGAGGCTGCGGCAGGCGATCAGCTTCAGGGAGGTCAGCTTCGGCTACGCCGCCGGCGCGCGCCGGTCACCCGTGCTGCGGGCCGTGAGCTGCGAGTTCCGCGCCGGACGCTCGACCGCGCTCGTCGGCCGGTCAGGCGCGGGCAAGTCGACCATCGTCAACCTCCTGTGCCGGCTCAATGAACCGGATTCCGGCTCGATCTGGATCGACGATCTGCGCCTGGCCGATCTCGACACCGCCGCCTGGCGGTCCAGATTGGCCGTCGCCAGCCAGGATCTCGAACTGGTCGAAGGGACCATCGCCGAGAACATCGCCTATGGCACGCCGGAGGCGAGCCGGGCCGACATCGTCGGCGCCGCCAAGCTGGCGGATGCGCACGACTTCATCGAGCGGCTGCCCGGCGGCTACGAGGCCGTGGTCGGCCACCGCGGCGCCCAGCTTTCGGCCGGCCAACGTCAGCGCGTCGCGCTCGCCCGCGCGCTGTTGCGCGACCCGGCCCTGCTCATTCTCGACGAAGCGACCAATGCGCTCGATGGAATATCCGAGCGCGCGATCATCGACACGCTGGTTTCGCGCGCCGGCCGCGCCACCACCATCATCATCAGCCATCATCGCAAGACGCTGGCCTGCTGCGACGACATCGTCGTTCTCGACGGCGGCCGGGTGCAGGCGAGCATTCCACGCCTCGAGCTCGCGGACGGCGAGATCGAGGACCTCTATCGCGAAGGCGCGTCCGTTCGCGCAGGGCCTTCCGCCGGGTGAGCCGCCTGTTCGTGGCGTGCGATGACCTCGCGACCGCTCGCGGTGATCCGGCAGATATAGGCTGAATTGGCTTTGTGGTCGGCGCGCCCCAAAGAGACGACGAGCCCTCGGTTGATCAGGCCCGGCGCGCTGAGGAAGGGCGCCGGCGCGATTCCGTCGGGCGCTTCGGCCATCTGTTTCAGCGCCCGCAGCTGGGCCACACCGACTCGACTCACGATCTGCGTCCCGTCCGAAAGTCTCAAAAGCAAGAAAACCCCGGCCGGTTTGCGACCAGCCGGGGCGGAAGCTCGGAAGGCGCCTGCGATGGGGGTGCCGCCTGCGCCACCAGCATGATGGGGGGCGCGCTCGACTGTTGTCATTCACCTATGAGGGCGCATTGGTTCGTCGAACGATGTTTTTTGCGGCTCGCCGGCGGTCCGTGCTCACCCTGCCGGCGGGCTGGCCGCCTCCCCGGTCGCCGTCGCTACACGTGTGTCGGGCGAAGGCAGCGGCTTGGTGATGCGGGCGCGGATCTCGGCGTCCTTGACCAGGGCCACGCGCATGATCTCGCGCGCCCTGGGGGCCGCGGCCGAGGCGCCCCAGCCGCCATGCTCCACGAGCACGCTCATCGCATAGCGCGGATCGTCGGCCGGCGCGAAGGCGATGAACCAGGCGTGGTCGCGGTCGATCCATTCGCCGGTCGCGCCATGCTCGCCGTGGCCGCCCTGATAGGTGTGCGCCTGGGCGGTGCCGGTCTTGCCGGCCATCATCACGGGCCCCAGCCCCAGATCGGCCGCGCCGGCCGCGGTGCCGCCGGTGACCACGGCGGCCATCGCTGCGCGGACGAAGTCGATGTGTTCCCGGGGAAACGGCAGTTCGGGAGGCGGCGGGCCGGCCGGCTGCTCGACCCCGCCGATCGAATGGATCAGCCTGGGGCGCACCGCCCGGCCGCCGGCCAGCCGGGCGGCCTGGACGCAGAGCTGCAGCGGATTGACGGTCACATAGCCCTGGCCGATGCCCATGCTCGGCGTCTCGCCGGGATGCCAGACCGGATCCCTGGGGAAGGCGCGACGCTTGTAGGCCCGGTCGGGGATGAGGCCGGTCTTCTGGCCGGGGATGCCGATATCGAAGGTCCGGCCCAGGCCGAACTTGCGGGCGACCTCGGCGATCGCGTCCGGGCCGCCGATCGCCAGCGCTGTCTGGTAGAAGAAGATGTCGCAGGACACCTTGATGGCGTCATGCATGTTCAGCTGGCCGTGATGCTTGTCGCAGTGCCAGAGGCGGCCGCCCCACCACCAGGCGCCGGCGCAGTAATGGGTGACGTCGGGACTGATGCCGCGCTCGAGGGCGGCCAGGGCCACCAGGGTCTTGAAGGTGGAGCCCGGCGGGTAGGTGGCGGTCAGCGCCTTGTTGAACAGCGGCTTTCGCTCATAGCGGGCGAGCACCTGGTATTCGGCGGCGGTCAGCCCGCGCACGAAGCGGTTGGCGTCGAAGCTGGGGGCCGACAGGAGGCAGAGGATGTCGCCGGTGCGGCAGTCCATCATCACCGCTGCGCCGGATTCCGCGCCAAACACCTCCAGTGCGCGGTTCTGCACATCGGCGTCGAGGGTCAGCACCACCGGCTTGCCGGGAACGGGCTTGATGCTCGCGCGCGGGTATTCGCGGATCGCGCGCCCCTGGGCGTCGACCTCGACGGCGTTGCGGCCCGGGCTTCCCCGCAGGGCGAGGTCGAGGGTCTTCTCCACCCCCTGCTTGCCGATGCGGAAGTCGGGATTGAGCAGCAGAGGATCGGGATCGGGCCCTGCCGCTTTCAGCTCCGGGTCGGTGATCTTGGAGACATAGCCGACCACGTGGGCGAAGGCGCCCCCGAAGGGGTAGAGCCGGGTCTCCGCCATGTCGGCCTGCAGCCCGCTCAGCGCTGGAGAGCGGACGCTGATCGCGGCGAACTGGTCCCAGGTGAGGTCGTCGGCGATGATGACGGGCGCCGACAGGGGGCCCTGGACGAAGTCGCGCCGGATCTGCCGGCGACGATCCAGGCTGATCGGCACGAATTCGGCGGCCAGGTCCACGGTGTGGTTCAGGTCGAGCTTGGCGTCCTTGGCCATCAGCAGGCGCAGGGCCGGACGGTTGGAGGCGAGCGCCACCCCATTGCGATCGAGGATCAGGCCGCGGGGCGCCGGAACGATGCGGAAGTTGAACTGATTGGCGGTGGCCAGGGTGGCGTAGCGGTCGCTCTCGAGCAGCTGCAGCTGGGCCAGGCGCAGGCCGAGCGCCGCAAAACCGCCGGCGCAGAACCCGCCCAGCGCCAGGGCCCGCCGTGTCAGGACGCCCTGGCGCCCGTCGGCGTCACGGATCCAGATCTCTGGCTCGTGCATCGGGCGCGTACTCGGCGCGAGTATAGCGCCGATCGGCGTCGAACCTCAGGCCCTCGATTGGGTAGGACCGCGTCAGGCGCGCGGGTCAATGGATCCGGAGTTCGACCTTGTCCTGCTCCCAAAGCCTGACGAGACGCCGCCCCGACCAGAGCTCCTTGCAAGGCGTGGCCACCAGATCTTCCGCCACCTCTTCTGCTATGGCGTCGTTGGGCGCGAGGAACTCGAAGCGGTCCACCAGACGGTGGCGGCGATCGCGAAAGAGCAGACGATATTTCATGAGGCCCTCCACCCTTTGTTTTCAGGATCGGAGCGCTCTCGGCGCAAGAATGTCAATGACGAGGCATCGGGTGAACAATGTTCAGGAGAGGATGCGAAGACCAACGCCCCTGAGCTGATAACCTATAGTTGTCTTTCGTTTCCCTTCCGCTGAACTTTGCGCGGAGGCCGCCGCTCAGTCGCCGCGGTGCGGCGTGCGGCGGGGGCGCAAGCGCACGACAGCGTCGACCTCCGCCGCCTCCTCGTTCGCCGGCGACAGCGCGCCGGCGCGAAGCGTCAGGGTCTGCTGCGCCAGGCGTCGGGCCTCCAGTGCGTCGTGGGTGACGTAGATCACCGGCAGCCGCAGCGTGCCCACCAGCCGCTCCAGGTAGTCGAGCGTCTCGGCCTTGCTCTCGGCGTCGAGGCTGGAAAGCGGTTCGTCCATCAGCAGCAGCGCCGGGCGGCTGAGCAGGGCGCGGGCGATGGCGACGCGCTGCCGCTCGCCGCCGGAGAGCCCGGCCGGCGCGCGGTCCAGCAGCGGCGCGAGCCCCAGGACGTCCACCGCCTCGGCCAGGCCCACGCCGGGCGCGGCGGGCGCACGCCGGGTGGCGTAGGCGAGGTTGCCCTCGACCGTGAGGTGCGGCAGCAGGTTCGCCTCCTGGAAGACATAGCCCACGCCCCGGCGATGGGTGGGGACGAAGCGCCGGGCGTCCTGCCAGACGGCGTCGCCCACATGCACGTGGCCCTTGGCGCGCGCCAGCCCCGCCAGGCAGCGCAGCAGGGTGGTCTTGCCTGAGCCGCTACGGCCCATGACAGCGGTCACGCCAAAGCCCGGCAGGCGGGCGGCGCAATCGAAGGCGAGGGGTCCGAAACGGCCAGCCAGCCGGAAGTCGATCGCGCCGCTCATGGCCATCCCGCAAAAGCGCTGATCGTGACCGCGGCATTTCCGCCCTCGACCCAGCGCGCTTCGATATGAATGCGAGATACATAACGATGTCCGGCATTCGACGGCAACAGGCGCTGGAGGGTTCGGGGGGCCTCAGCCCGATCGCGCCGCCGTCCGGCTGATCAGGGCAATGAAGCGGCGGTCGCTCCAGCTCCACAACTCGCCCTCATGCGATCCCGTGCGGGTGACCGCGTGGTTGAGGGCGGCCTCGTCGGAGGAGGCGAAGAACTCTTCAACGTCGGCGGCGTCGCCGTCGGCTTGGATGTGGAACAGCCGATACTCGGACACTGGGCTGACTCCGCTGATTACGGCTACCCACATCCTTCCTGGCGAGCGCGCCGGCGTCTGTCCGGCGTTCGACACATCAGGCCGCAATCGATCGTCCAAGCCCGGCCTGATCTGGCCCGGCCTGGTCCGAAGGTCCGGTGTCGCGGTGGGGGTCCCCCGCCAGGATCCCCGCCGCGCCCGCTTTTGGCCCAGTCGGTCGAAGACGTTGGAGTGGTGCTCTTCCGCGGCCGCCGCGTCGCGCCGCGGCCCTTGGCCTGCCGCTTCGGCGCCGCTCTGTCCTTGGCCGAAGCCTTTTCCGTGCGCGCGGCCTGGGCGCCGAGCCGGCTGCCGAGTCCCAGCGACTTAGCGAGATTGGAACGCGCCTCGCTATAGGCCGGGGCGACCATGGGATAGTCTTTCGGCAATCCCCACTTGGTTCGGTAATCGTCGGGGCTCAGTCCGCGCACCGCGAGGTGACGTCGAAGCGTCTTGTAGGGCTTGTTGTCCTCGAAGCTGATCAGCGCATCCTGCGTGATGGATTTTCGGATCTGTCCCGGCGTCAGTTTCGGCTTTTCCGGCGCTTCGGCCGCGGCGACCGGTGGCGCACCGATCACGGCCAGGCTGCCGGCGATCTGGCTGATCACGGCGGGAATTTCCGCGGGGGTCACGTGGCTGTTGTTGAAATAGGCCGCCGCGACCTGACCGACGATCTTCTGAAGTTCAAGGTTGTCCGACACTGCAACTCCTTTTCGCCTCGAATTTGGACGCTCGATCCCAATTGCACATCTATGCCAACTCGCGAAAGGCAAAATCGAGCCGATCGTAAGCTGGTTCAGATTAACAAATCGGGAAATAGGGCCCGCGGAGCGCGACCGTCGGTAGGGTGTGGCGGCTGAACCAACCTTTACAGGTGCGGCGATCGGTCCACAGCTCCGCAGTCGATATCTCACCAAATGTGAATGACAACAGCCATCCCCGTGTGGCCCAAGCGGCATCTTGGGGAAATGAACGTGATTCAAAGAGCTGCGGTTTTCTTTCTCGATGATCAGGACCGCGTAATCACGACGCGTGACGTCGAATTCACGTCCAGCGACGAACTGCTCCAGCAGCTCGAGTCGGACCTGGCCCGCTTTGCTCGGATCGAGGCCTGGGTCGAAAGTGTTTGCCTGTTTCGACTCGAATCCGGCCAGCAACAGATCGGCGACAGCTGAATCGCGCAAGACCTTCTAGCCGGCCGGATCAATCATCGGGTTTGATCTTCAGCACCGAGCCGCTCCCCGGGCCTCCGCCAACCGAATTGCGTGGCGTGCTCCACGCCGGTCATCACGGCCATGCAGGCGGACGCCGTCAAGGCGGAGAGCACGCGCACACCCGCGGCGGCGCGCTGCGCGCGCTGACAAATCCTGCCCATCTGCGGCCTCTTCGGAAACAGATCCAGGTTTCGAGACGCCTGATCTTTCCGGCGCGGGACGCGGCTGTTTTCTCGGGCGGCTTGGCGCAGGCGCAAGCCCGCGTCGCGCGGAACTCGATGCGGCGGCGCACGATCGTGTGCCCGGACTGGGCGCGCCCGCTAAGATCCGTAAACAGAGCTTCTACGCGGCCCCGATTTCAGTTGCGGGGGAGGGGGGGATCGTAGAGCTTAAGGTGTCGGCCGATTGGATTCGCCAAGAAGCCGGCGCGATCAATCCGTTTATGTTGCAAGTGAGATGGACGAGCTGAAGCCGCCTGGGGCTCTGCCTAAAGTTGTGCTTATCGGGGGGCCGCCCCGTTCCGGAACGACCTTGCTGGCGAACATATTCAACGAACAGCCAAAGGTCGGGATATTTTCCGAGCTCTATTTTGGCGATTTTCTCCAGGCGCTCGACCCGCTCTTCGCCTATGAGCGCGGCCAGTCAACGCTCGCAGACGCCGCTCACCGGCGGCGCGCCGGTGACGGCGGTCGAGACCGTCGAGGTCATCCGCACCGTCGCCACCAAGGTGCGGTTCACACGGCGACCGCCACGCCGGCAACATCTTCCGCACAGCCGGGGGCGTCGGCCTGATCGACTGGCAGCTGCTGCAAGCGCGGCGGCTGGGCGCTGGATTGGCCTACCACATCGCCGCCGTCCTGCCGGTGGAGGTCGCCGAGCGTGAGGAGCGCCGGCTGCTGGGCCACTACCTCCAGCTGGCGCTGGCGCAGGGGCTCGACGTCCCCGACCCGGAAGAGGCCTGGGCGCAGTGCCGGGCTGCGGCGGTCTACGGCTACTATCTCCGGGCGATCACCCGAAGGGTGGATCCGGCGATCACCAACGTCTTCGTCGCGCGACTGGGCGCCCGGTCACACGGCGCGACAGCTTCCGCCTGCTCGGAGTCTGAGGGCGGCCGGCGAGTTGACGGCGGGGCAGGATCACCGTATCCGCTGTTCGAAATAGCGAATTAGGTCGAATGGCGCGTTCCTCACCCGGCGTTCGGCGCGTGGCCGCCATCCTTAACTTCCTTGCCGAGCACCCCGGCCAGGCGTTCTCGCTGACTGACCTCGTGCGCGCCCTCAAGCTCAGCCGGGCGACCTGCCACGCCCTGCTGACCGGGCTGGTCGAGGTGGGCTACCTCTATCGCGCCAGCGACAAGAGCTATGTGCTGGGCCCGGCGCTGGCCGCCATCGGCCGCACCGCCGCCGAGCATGCCTCGCCGCTGCAGGTCGCCCAGCCGGAGATGCGGGCGCTGGCGGACGAATTCCAGGCGATCTGCTCGGCCTTCTTCCGCGACGGCCACGACGTCATCGTGCGGGACCGCGCCGCCTCGGTCGCGCACCTCGGCTGGTCGATGCCGCCGGGCTCGCGGCAGAGGCTGAACGCCCCGCTGAGCGCCATCTTCCTGGCCTGGGCGGACCCGGCGGAGGCCGAGGCCTGGCTGGATTCCGCCACGCCCACCCCCACGCCGGCGGAAAAGGCGGCGGCGCACAAGCGGATGGCGTTTGCGCGCGAGCACGGCTTCACAGTCATCGTCACCGGCCGCCACGCCGGCGCCGCGCGACCCGCCGGACCCTCCGAGGACCCGCCGCGCACCGTGCTGACCGAGCTGAACCCGGACGAGGACTACGCCCTGATGTCGGTGGCCGCGCCGGTGTTCGACACCGGGGCGCGGGTGGCCTTCGTGCTCGGCCTGACCGGCTTCTCGCGGACCGCCCGCGGCGCCGAGATCGAACGCATCGGCCGGCGCCTGCGCGAATCCTGCGACCGCGTCACGGCCTTTGTGGCGGGGCGCATGCCCCCGCCGCAGTCCCAGGCGGCTTAGCTCTCACCTCCCCACTTTTCCCGGGAGAGGTGAGCTACGCCCGGCTGCGCGGCGGAGTCAGGCGCCGGACCGCCCCGTCGGAACCTCCAGGTCGCAATCGGACTAGCGCGTCAAGGCGAGCGCGGCCCGGACCTCGGTTCATCGCCGGGGCGTATGGATCGGCCTCCCCACGGTTCGCGCCGCCGACGAATGATCCAATGTTAGGCGCCCGGCGCCCCGGACGGCGCTTTGCCGCTGAACGCCTGAGCAGGGTCGCGGAAGCGCCTTCATTTCGCCGCCAAGCCTGCGTTTCACACACGAACGCGTGTTCACGCGCGCGTGTACAGCCGCGCTCGGGCGGCCAGCCGCATGGGGATATGACCTTGGCGCCAGATCTCAGCCAGCGTGCGTCGGCCGAGGAGTGCGCCCAACGCTCCGTCCCGCTTGCGATCACCAGGCTGAAGAGCCGGCGGCGCGCCAAGACGTTCGCCGCCGAACGCAGGCCGGCGGCTGTGCTGCTGCAAAAGCCGGCCGCGCCGGATCTGGCGCTGCGCTCGATGCCGCCGGGCGCGCCGCTCGCCACGCCCTTGCAGGATTTCGCCACCGCGCCCGCTGAGGTCCGTCGCGGACCCGAGCCTGACGCGGCCTGCCGTCGCAATCGCCTGATCCTGGTCCTGGGGGCGGTCGCCTTCGCCTTGTTCGACGCGGTGGTGCTGGCCGGGGTGCTGGGCGCCGACGGGGTGGTCACGCCGTTGGAGGCGTTCACCGTCCTCCTCTCGGCCCTGCTCGGCGGCTGGCTGGCCTTCGGCTTCATCAGCGCCACGGCGGGTTTCCTGGTGAGCTTCGCCGAGGTCCCCCGCGCGCGGCTAGCCCGCCGCACTGCGCCGCGCGGCCGCACGGCCATTCTCCTGCCCACCTATAACGAGGACCCCGGCCTGATCCTCTCGGCGGTGGAGGCCATGGCCGAGGAGCTGCGGCGGATCGGCCTGGCCTCAGCCTGTGACCTCTTCGTGCTGAGCGACACCCGCGATGCGGCGATCGCCCGGGCCGAGGCCACCGGCGTGCTGCGCCTGCGCGCGCGCCTGCCCAAGGGCCCGCAGGTCTATTACCGCCGCCGGACCTGCAACACCGACCGCAAGGCCGGCAACATCGGCGACTGGGTCGAGGGTTACGGCGGGGCTTACGAGTACATGCTGGTGCTGGACGCCGACAGCCTGATGTCCGGCGACACCATCGCCGAGCTGATCGCCCGGATGGACGCGGACCCCGGCCTAGGCCTGCTGCAGACATCGCCCGCGATCATCAATGCGGTGACGCCCTTCGCCCGCATCCAGCAGTTCGCCAACCGCCTCTACGGCCCGGTGTTCGCCCGCGGCCAGCAGTGGTGGTCGGGCTCGGAGGGCAACTACTGGGGCCACAACGCCATTATCCGGGTGGAGGCCTTCGCCGCCTGCGCGCGCCTGCCACACCTCAGCGGCCCCCGGCCGTTCGGCGGCCATGTGCTGAGCCACGACTTTGTCGAGGCCGCCCTGCTGCGCCGCGCCGGCTGGGCGGTGCGGATGATCACCACTCTTCCCGGCAGTTACGAGGAGAGCCCGCCCACCCTGCTCGACAGCGCCGCGCGCGACCGCCGCTGGTGCCAGGGGAACCTGCAGCACGCCCGCATCCTGGCCGCCGCCGGCCTGCACTGGGCTAGCCGGCTGCACCTGCTCTGCGGGATCCTGGCCTATGTCGCGCCGATCCTGTGGCTGGCGCTGCTGGTGACGAGCAGCCTGGTCTGGCCCGCCCAGCACATAGCCGTGGGCTCGCATGCTTTCCAAGGCATGGTGGGCCTGTTCGCCCTGTTCCTGTCGCTGCTGGCCGGGCCGAAGCTGATGGCCCTGGTCCTGGCGCTCGGCGCGCCGGATGTGCGTCGCGGGTTCGGCGGCGCGTCGATGCTGGTCCTCGGCGTGCTGGTGGAGACGGTGGCCTCGATGCTGACCACGCCGGTGACCATGGTGATGCAGAGCGTCGCCGTGGCCGACGTCCTGCTCGGTCGGGACAGCGGCTGGTCGGCGCAGCACCGCGAGGGCGTGGAGCTGCGCGGGCGCGACGCCTGGCAGGCCCACTGGGGCCATGTCCTGCTGGGCGTGGCCGGCGCGATCGGGGCCTTTTTCGTGAGCCGCGAGTTCCTGCTCTGGACGAGCCCGGTGTTCCTCAGTCTCTCGCTGTCGGCGTTGCTCTCGCTGCACAGCTCCCGCCCACTGCCCGAGCGTGGCGAGGAGGCGCAGCTGCTGCATACGCCCGAGGACGCCGCGCCGCCCAGGGTGGTCAAGCGCGCCATGGCGCTGCGCCGCGCCTACGCCGCCGAGGCCGGCATGCGCCGCCAGATCGAGCTGCACCTGCGCGGGCCGGTGGCGGTCTACGACGGAGCGGGGCGCTGGATCGCGCCGCAGGAGGGGCTGGCGCTGGTGGCCTGACGGCGCCGCCTCAGGCGAGCGCCGGCTGAGACGGGGGGCCTCAGCTCAGGAGGTCGTTGGCGTGGTTCTCGAGCTTCTTCACCAGGGCCGGCGCGCCGCCGGTCTTGAGGGTCGAGGCGTACTCCGAGCGCTGGCCCAGCAGCGAGCTCACCGCGCCGTTGTAGTAGACGTCGATGACTTTCCAGCTGCCGCCGGTCTGGCGCATGCGGTAGACGAGGTCGGTCTTGTCGCTGCCGCCCACCAGGCGGGTGTGGACCAGCTTGTCCGGCCCGCGGGTCTGCACCCCGACCAGCTCGAAGCGCTGGCCGCTGTAGCCGTCGAAGTTGTGGGCGTAGGTGGCCACCGTCATGCGGCTGAAGGCGCGCACCAGCTGCTGCTGCTGGGCGGGGGAGAGCGTGCTCCAGGTGGTGCCCACGGCGAAGCGGGTCATGGTCGGCAGGTCGAAGACCTGGGCGATCACCGGCTCGAGCTTGGCATAGCGGCCCTTGGGCCCGAGGCTCTTGGCCTGTTTCATGACCGTGACCAGGGTGTCGTCCAGCCGGCCGACCTGGTCGGCGGCGGGATCGGCGGCCTGGGCCTGCGCCGCCGCGGGCAGGGCGGCGACGAAGGCGGCGGGTGTGGCGGCCAGGAGGAGGGCGAAGGCGCAGGCGGCGGTGTTACGCATGGGCTCTCAGGCTGTGCGGGCGAGACTGGCCTCGACAACGCGCACCAGGTCCGCGGCGTTCAATCCGGCCTCGGCGTACTGCTTGTGCGGGTCGTCGTGGTCCTGGAACACGTCCGGCAAGGTGAGCGTGCGGACCGTGAGGCCCGATCGCATCAGATCCTCATTGACCAAATAGTCCAAAACATGGCTGCCGAAGCCGCCGATCGAGCCCTCCTCGAGGGTCACCAGCATGCGGTGACTGCGGGCGAGACGGCGCACCAGCTCCTTGTCGAACGGCTTGACGAACCGCGCGTCGGCGACCGTGCAGGAGACGCCCTTGGCCTGCAGGTTCTCCGCCGCCGCCAGCGCCGCGGAGAGGCGCGTGCCGACGCTCAGGAAGGCCACGTCCTTGCCCTCGCGCACCACCCGGCCCTTGCCGATCGGCAGCACCTGGCCGCGCTCGGGGACCGCCACGCCCAGGCCCTCGCCGCGCGGATAGCGGAAGGCGATCGGGCCGGCGTCATAGGCCGCCGCGGTGGCCACCATGTGCGCCAGCTCCGCCTCGTCGGCCGCGGCCATGATCACGAAGCCCGGCAGACAGCCGAGATAGGCCAGGTCGAAGGCGCCCGCATGCGTCGCGCCGTCGGCGCCCACGAGGCCCGCGCGGTCGATGGCGAAGCGCACCGGCAGGCCCTGGATCGCCACGTCGTGCACCAC
>CBJNAS010000014.1:0-22037 GCA_966434565.1 uncultured Phenylobacterium sp. | reverse complement strand
GACCTCTGGTTCTTCGCCTGCCACTTCATCGGCGACCCGGTGATGCCCGGCTGCCTGGGCCTGGACGCCATGTGGCAGCTGGTGGGCTTCTTCCTGGCCTGGTCCGGCGCGCCCGGGCGCGGCCGGGCGGTTGGCGTGGGCGAGGTCAAGTTCAGCGGCCAGGTCACGCCCAAGGTCGAGAAGCTGGTCTACAAGATCGACCTGAACCGTGTGATCATGCGTAAGCTCGTCATGGGGGTCGGCGACGGGGTTCTGCTGGCCGACGGCAAGCCCATCTATGAGGCCAAGGACCTCAGGGTCGGCCTGTACGCCGCCGAAAACCTGAGCTGATCGAGCCCGGCAGGACGGAGGAAAAGCGGATGCGCCGTGTGGTCGTCACCGGACTGGGCGTCGTCTCGTCGATCGGCGTCAGCGCCAACGAGGTGCTGGCGTCCCTGCACGATGCGAAGAGCGGCGTGCGCGCCGCCCCCGAATACGCCGAGCTCGGCTTCCGCTGCCAGGTGCACGCGCCGCCGCAGCTCGACTGGGAATCCATGGTCGACCGGCGCGCGGCCCGCTTCCTGGCGCAAGGGACGGCCTACGCCCACGTGGCGATGGAGCAGGCGATCCGCGATTCCGGCCTGGAACAGGGCGAGATCAGCCACGAGCGCACCGGCCTGGTCGTGGGCTCCGGCGGGCCGTCGACCCGCACCATCGTCGAGGCCGCCGCCACCACCCGCGAGAAGGGGCCCAAGCGCATCGGCCCCTTCGCCGTGCCCAAGGCGATGAGCTCGGGCCCGTCGGCCACGCTCGCCACCTGGTTCAAGATCCGCGGCCTCAATTTCTCCATCTCTTCGGCCTGCGCCACCTCGGCCCACTGCATCGGGGTGGGCTTCGAACAGATCGCCATGGGCAAGCAGGACGTCGTCTTCGCCGGCGGCTGCGAGGAGCTGGACTGGACGTTGTCCAACCTGTTCGACGCCATGGGCGCGATGAGCACCAGCTTCAACGACCGGCCGGAGGTCGCCAGCCGGGCCTATGACAAGGACCGCGACGGCTTCGTGATCGCCGGCGGCGCCGGCATCGTGGTGCTGGAGGAATACGAGCGCGCCAAGGCCCGCGGGGCCAAGATCTGGGGCGAGATCGTGGGCTACGCCGCCAACTCCGACGGCTACGACATGGTGGCCCCCTCGGGCGAGGGCGCGGCCCGCTGCATGCGCCTGGCGCTGGAGCAGGCCGGCGGGCGCGCGGTGGACTACCTCAACCCGCACGGCACTTCGACCCCGGTGGGCGACCAGAAGGAGATGGAGGCGGTGCGCGCGGTGTTCGGCGACAAGGCCCCGCTGATCTCCTCCACCAAGTCGCTGACCGGCCACAGCTTGGGCGCGGCCGGCGCGCAGGAGGCGATCTACTGCCTCCTGATGATGAACAACGGCTTCGCCGCCGAGAGCGCTCACATCGAGACCCTCGACCCGGCGTTCGGCGGCCTGCCGATCCTGCGCGAACGCGCCGACCGCGAGATCACCACCGCCATGTCCAACAGCTTCGGCTTCGGCGGCACGAACGGCTGCCTGGTGATGAGCCGGGTGTAGACCCCGGCCTGTCATCCCGGTTTTCGCGCAGCGAAAGACCGGGACCCAGGAACACGGCGTGCGGGACAAGCCTTCTGCGGCCGTCACGGCCGACCGCAAGTGTCAGCGCCCATGGGTCCCGGTCTTTGGCGCGTTCGCCCCAAAACCCGGATGACAGTTTATGCGGCATCGTCCACAACCCGCCGCATCGACGCAGGGGAGAGCGACGCGTGGCCGACGACTACCAGATGCCCAAGGGCGAGCTGATGAAGGGCAAGCGCGGGGTGGTGACCGGGGTCGCCAACCACCAGTCGATCGCCTGGGGAATCGCCGCGCAGCTGGCCGCCCAGGGCGCGGAGCTGGCCTTCCTGCACCTGCCCGGCATGGAGCGGCGCGTGCAGCCGCTGGCCGACAGCATCGGCGTCGAGGCGATCGCGCCGGCCGACGTCACCGACGACGCCTCGATGGACGCGGCCTTCGACGTGGTGCGGTCCGCCTTCGGGACCATCGACTTCTTCGTCCACGCCATCGCCTTCGCCAACAAGGACGAGCTGAAGGGCTCCTTCGTCGAGAACACCAGCCGCGAGGGGTTCCTGCGGGCCATGAACATCTCGGCCTTCAGCTTCGTGGACTGCGCCCGGCGCGCCGCGGCCCTGATGCCGGACGGCGGCTCGATCGTCACCCTGACCTACATGGGCTCGGAGCGGGCGATCCCGAACTACAACACCATGGGTGTGGCCAAGGCCGCGCTGGAGAGCGCGGTGCGCTACGCCGCGCGCGACCTGGGACCCAAGGGCATCCGCGTGAACGCGGTCTCGCCGGGCGCCATGCGCACCCTGTCGCTCGCCGGCATCCAGGGCGGGCGCGGCATGCTGGCCAAGGGCCGCTCGCTGTCGGCGATGAAGGAGGACACCTCCATGGAGGGCGTCGCCGGTTGCGCCCTGTGGCTGCTGTCGGACCTCGGCAAGTCGACCACCGGCGAGGTGGTGCACGTCGACGCCGGCTTCCACATCATGGGCTTTTCGGAGGACGAGGGCGAATAGCCCTTTTTCCCGCTCATCCCGGCGAAGGCCGGGACCCAGGCGCCCACGCGTCATATAGGCTGCGGCAGTACTGACATTCAGCTTGGGTCCCGGCTCCGCCGGGATGAGCGGTGAATCTGATGTCCCAAACCCACGACGCCGACGTCATCATCGCAGGGGCAGGCATGGCCGGAGCCACCCTGGCGTTGGCGCTGGCCCGGGCGGGCCTGAAGCCCGTGCTGATCGATCCCATCGAATTCAGCGCCCAGCTCGCTCCCAGCTTCGACGGCCGCTCGTCGGCGATCGCCTACGCCGCCTTCCGCCAGTGGCGGGCGCTCGGGCTCGCGCCCTTGCTGGAGCCCTACGCCGAGCGCATCGAGCACATTCTGGTCACCGACGGGCGCGCGCCGGGGCCGCTGGACGCCGGCCGGCCGGGGCCCTTCTTCCTGCGCTTCGACGCCGCCGAGATCGCCGACCGCTCCGAGGGCGAGCCGCTCGGCTACATGCTGGAGAACCGCCGCACCCGCGCGGCGCTGGCCCAGGCGGTGGCCGAGGCCGGCATCGCGGTGATCGCCCCGGCCCGGGTCGCCGCCGCCCGCTTCGACGCGCGCGCCGCCGCCGTCACCCTGGCCGACGGGCGATGCCTGACCGCGCCGCTGGCGGTGGGCGCGGAGGGCCGCGGCTCGGTGATCCGCGAGGCGGCCGGCATCGGCGCGCTCGGCTGGACCTATCGCCAGACCGGGGTGGTGGCCACTGTGGGCCTGGAGCGGCCGCACGGCGGGGTGGCCCACGAGTTCTTCCTGCCGTCGGGCCCCTTCGCCATCCTGCCGCTCGCCGAGCAGCGCGCCAGCCTGGTTTGGACCGAGAGCGAGGCGCGCGCCGCGGCGCTGAAGGCCGCCCGGCCGGAGGTGTTCCACGCCCACCTGCAGCGCCGCATCGGCGACCACCTGGGCCGCGCCGAGGTGCAGGGGCAGGTGTTCACCTATCCGCTCAGCCTGCAGCTCGCCGAACGCTTCTGCGCGCCGCGCGCCGCCCTCCTGGGCGACGCCGCTCACGGCGTCCATCCGATCGCCGGCCAGGGCCTGAACCTTGGCCTGAAGGGCGCCGCCGCGCTCGCCCAGGTGATCGTCGAGGCCGCCCGGCTGGGTGAGGACATCGGCTCGGAGGCGGTGCTGGCGCGCTATGCGGCCTGGCGGCGCTTCGACACCGTCACGCTGTCAGCCGGCATGGACCTGTTCGTACGGCTGTTCTCCAACGACAACCCGCTGCTCAGGCTGGCCCGCGGCGCGGGCATGGCCGCGGTCAACCGGATCGGGCCCGCCCGGCGGTTCTTCATGCAGGAGGCCGGCGGCGCGATGGGCGACCTGCCCCGGCTCCTGAAGGGTGAGGCGCTGTAGCGCCTACGCCGCCGCCATCTCCGCAACCACCCGCAGCGCCGCCGCTTGCGGATCCTCCGCCGCGGTGATCGGCCGGCCGCAGACGATGTGCGAGGCGCCCGCCCTGAGCGCCTCGGCGGGGGTGGCGACCCGCGCCTGGTCGTCCTTCGCCGACCCGTCCGGGCGCACGCCGGGGGTCACCACCAGGAACCCCGGTCCGCCGATCCCGCGCGCCAGCGCCGCCTCCTGCGGGCTGGCCACCACGCCGTGGCAACCCGCCGCCAGCGCCTGGCGGATGCGCCGCTCGACCAGAGCCGGGGCTGCCTCCGCATAGCCGATCTCCGCCAGGTCGGCGTCGGTCAGGCTGGTCAGCACGGTGACCGCCAGGATCTGCAGCGAGGAGCCCGCGCCGCCGCGCACCGCTGCGGCCATCACCTGCGGCTCGCCGTGCACGGTCAGCAGGTCGCAGCCGGAGGCCGCCAGAGCGCGGGTGGCGCGCTCGACCGTGGCGCCGATGTCGTGCAGCTTCCAGTCGATGAACACCTGCTTGCCCTGGGCCTTCAGCTCGCGGGCGAGCGCCATGCCGTCGGTGGCGAAGAGCTCGAGCCCGACCTTGTAGAAGCTCACCGCCTCGCCCAGCCGCGTCACCAGGGCGCGCGCCGCCTCCGCCGTCGGCACGTCGAGAGGCACGATCAGGCGCGGATCGGCGGCAGGCATGGGCAGGCTCCTGGGCAGGCGCGCGCGGCCCCGCTTCGGGGTCGCTGAGGCGCAGGGTTTTCAGGCTAGGGGGGCTGCATGGGCCAGGCGGACGTCGCGGTCAACGCCTTCGTCGCCCTTGTTCGTGCGGAACCCGCCTGGACCTGGGCGGTTCATCAGCCCGGTTGGCAGATCCCGTCGCGTGATGCGCCGGGGGGATGGCGGTCGATCTCCGGAGAAAGGAAGAACGACCATGCTGAAGTCTGCGAGGCGTTGGAGAGGTTGGATCTGGGCGGGGGGCGTCCTGGGGACGGGCTTGGCGGTCGGCTGCGCCGCGCCGGTCCTGGCCCAGGTGGTGGTGGACCAGGTGATCGTCACCGGCCGCTATCCGGTGGGGCCACAGGCGCAGAGCCTGTCGGCGCCGGTCAGCTACGCCGACCTCGACCTCACCACCGACGCCGGGCGCGACGTCCTGAAGGACCGCGTGCGGGTGGCCGCCGAGGACCTCTGCCGCCGGCTGGGCGAGAGCGGCGCGAGCGCGACCGGGGCCGTCCCGAGCTGCGAGCAGACGGCCATCGACGGCGCCCAGGCGCAGGAGCGCGTCGCCGTCGCCAGCGCCCGCCGTCCAGTCTATGCGATCGTCATGCCGCCGCCCGCGGCGGACGCCCCCTACGTGGCCCCGGCCGGGACGAGCCCTGCCGCCGAGGCCGCCGCCGCTCCAGCCTACGGCCAGTCCGCCGCAGCGACCGTCACCACCCAGACCGTCACCAACGGCGCCGTCCGGGACACGCCGGAGAATCGCGCCCGTTACGGCCCGCCGATGTCCAATGCTGGCCGCCGGACCTCGCCGGCAGGGAATTGAGCCGGGTGCGCGCAGACGGCCGCCGCGGCCCCGAGGTCGCCTGACATCACTTTGTTTGCGGCGTATCACAACAAGTATCCGGCGTAAATATCGCCGCAATTTATGTATCGATCAATATAACATATGATCCCACTGCGTTAATTCTTGTCAATATTGTCAATTGCCGATTGTATCCAGGCGCGGTCGGGAGCTAAATGCCGGCCGTAGCGCTGGACTCGCGCGTCAGTCCGGCCTTCGTGGCTAGGGGATCTACACCATGAAGCCTGCGCTCTTCTGTGCGGCGTTCGCCGCAACCGTCGCCGTGGCCGCTGCTTCGGCAGTTCAGGCCGAAGAGGCCGAGATGCACGTCAAGCTCGGCGACCTCAATCTCTCCACCGCCGCTGGCGCTCGGGTGGCGCTGGCGCGGATCCAGGCCGGCGCCGACGCCTTCTGCGATATCGGGGCGGGACGCCAGTCGCTGGAGCGCGTGGCCCTGCAGAATCGCTGCGTCGCCCAGATGGTGCGGAAGGGGGTCGACCACCTGCAGGCGCCGTTGGTCACGGCCCTGTGGAGCGGCCAGCCGGTCTCCTCCGGCCAACCCGGTCCGGCCGTGGCGCTCGCCGAGAAATAACCTGCGTCAGCCCGGCCAGCGGTCGAAGTAGGCCGGATGGCCGGTGGCGGTCAGCAGGCCATAGACCATCGCCAGCGCCAGGATCACCACCAGGGCGATGACCAGGAGGTCGACGCCGCCCTCGATCTTCTTCATGGTCTGGTAGGCCGGGTGATGATGGTGGGGATGATCGTCACGCGCCATCGCTTGGGCGTGCCGCCCGAAATGCGGCATCGCCAGGTGCGGCATGGTCACATGTGGCATGGTGAAATGCGGTGTGTGTTGGTTCCGCGTCTTCATCAGCGCCCCTCCTCTCTCTGTTGAGCAGGCGCCTGCATGGCGCCCCAAGCGCCTTCGTCTCCTCAGAACGGTTCGTCCCGGCGCGCGTTCCCGCCGATCGAATGATGGCGGCGCAGGCGAGCGCCCGCGCCGCCGCTCTCCTATCCGTCAGCCCACGGTCGGCTTGTTCGTTCCGGCCGCCGCCGCGGACGCGCCGGCCTGGGCGGCGCCCGTCCCGGCCTGGCCCGCCTGGATGCGCAGGCTGTTCTGCACGTGCTTCACCCCGCTCACCTGTTCGGCGAGGTCCTCCGCCCGGCGCTTGTCCTCGCGGGTCTCGACCGTGCCCGTGAGCGTCACCTCGCAGTTCGCGACCTTGACCTCGATCTCGCTGGCGTCGAGCCAGGCGTCGTCGCTCAGCCGGTCGTTGATGTCCTCGCGGATCCGATCGTCGGAACGGACGTAGTTCTTCGGGCCGCGCCCGCGGTGGCGGCCTTCGCCCTGGCGCTCGTCGCGCCAGCCGCGATCGGCCTCGCCCCAGGCGACCCGCTCGACCGTCGGGTTGTGGCTCATCGCGCCTTGACGCTCGCCGCCGTAGCGTTCGCCTTCATAGCGCTCGCCTGTGCGTCCGCCGTAGCGCCCCTCCTCGCCCATCTGGCGCTGGCCGTAGCCTTGCCGGTCGCGCTCATAGTCCTGGGCCCGGTAGACCTCGCCGCGGTAGTCCTTGTCGCCGCGCTGGCCATACCGCTCGCGATAGCCCTCGCCGAACCCCCATTCGCGGCGTCCCCGCTCGCGGCCTTCCTCGTCGCGCATCCGCTCGGGGAAATCGCGCTGCTGGTCGGCCACTGGGTTGCGCTGGTCGTCCTGAAAGCTGCGCTGTTCGCCGAAGCGCTGCGGCTCGCGCCGCCAGCGATCCTGGCCGCCGTAACCGTGACGGTCGCGATCTTCGAAGCGGTAGCGCGCCTGGTCGTCCTCACGACCGCTTCTGTTCCAGTCGCTCATCGCCTTTCCCTTCCTGATGTTCTTCATGCTCAGAAGCGCGGCTCCCGAGGCCGCGCGAGGCGGCAACACCGCGGGGGTGCGATCGTTCCGCCCCGGACCTGTCGCGCGCTTCACTTTGGGGCGCCTCGGCGCCGGAGGTGGACCGAAGGGAACGCCCGTTGCATCGCCGGGTTGTAGGCACGCCAGGGAACGGCGCCACGCCGGGAGGGTCGGTCGTGGGCATGAGGTGGGAGCATCGGACGCGGGCGCTGGTCATCGGCCTCGTTGCGGGGCTGGGCGGATGTTCCGGCGGCGTGCTGGATCCGCGCGGTCCGGTCGGCGCAAACGAGAAGACGATCACCATCGACGCCCTGGTGATCATGCTGGGGATCGTCGTCCCGACGATCGTCGTGGCCTTCGCCTTCGCCTGGTGGTTTCGCGAGTCGAACCCAAGAGCGCGCTACCGGCCGGACTGGTCCTACTCCGGCCGGCTCGAGCTGCTCGTCTGGTCGATACCGCTGCTGGTCATCCTGTTCCTGAGCGGGGTGATCTGGGTGGGCTCCCACCAGCTCGATCCGGGCCGGGCGCTTCCCGCGCCAGCGGGCGTGCGGCCAGAGGAGATCGAGGTGGTCGCCCTCGACTGGAAATGGCTGTTCGTCTACCCGCGCGAAGGGGTGGCCAGCGTCAACCGGGCGATGGTCCCGGCAGGCGTCCCGCTGCGCTTCCGTATCACCTCGGCCAGCGTGATGAACACCTTCTTCGTCCCCCGGCTGGGCGGCATGATCTACGCCATGAACGGCATGGAGACGGACCTCAACCTCCAGGCCGACCAGCCGGGCAGCTACCAGGGCCGCTCGGCGCAGTTCAGCGGCGACGGCTTTCCGGACATGGGTTTCGAGCTGCGCGCCCTGCCGGCGGCGAACTTCGCGCGCTGGGCCGCCCAGGCGCGGGCCGCGGGGCCGGTGCTGGACGCCGCCGCCTACCAAGGGTTGCTGCGACAGAGCCGCAAGGTGGCGCCCTTCACCTGGCGCGCGGTCGAGCCGGGCCTCTTCCAGCAGGTGGTCGGCCATCAACTGCCGCCGGGCCCGGGGCCCGAGACCGGCGGCGGCGGAAAGCGGAGCTGATCATGTTCGGCAAGCTCACCTGGCAGGCGATCCCGTTCGACCAGCCGATCCCGCTGGCGGCGGGAGCCTCGGTCATGCTGGTCCTGCTGGGCGTGCTCGCCTGGATCAGCGTGACCGGTCGCTGGCCCTACCTCTGGCGCGAGTGGATCACCAGCGTGGACCACAAGCGGATCGGGGTGATGTATTGCCTGCTGGGCGTGCTGATGCTCATCCGCGGCTTCATCGACGCCCTGATGATGCGCTCGCAGCAGGCGCTGGCGATCGGCGCCCCCGGCTACCTGCCGCCCGAGCACTACGACCAGATCTTCACCGCCCACGGGACCATCATGATCCTGTTCGGCGCCATGCCCCTAGTGCTGGGGCTGATGAACTTTGTCGTCCCCCTGCAGCTGGGCGTGCGCGATGTCGCGTTTCCGACCTTCAACTCGGTGGGTCTGTGGCTGGCGGCGACCGGCGCCCTGCTGGTCAACGTCTCCCTGGTGGTGGGGGAGTTCGCCCGCACCGGCTGGCTTCCCTATCCGCCGCTGTCGGAGACGACCTACACACCCGGCGTCGGCGTCGACTACTATCTGTGGGCCGTACAGATCTCCGGGATCGGCACGCTGATCGGCGGCATCAACCTCGTCACCACCATCCTGAAGATGCGTGCGCCGGGCATGAGCTACCTGCGCATGCCGATGTTCTGCTGGACCGCGCTCGCCTCCAGCCTGCTGATCATCGCCGCCTTCCCGGTGCTGACCGCTACGCTCGCCATGCTGACGCTCGACCGTTACCTGGGCTTCCACTTCTTCACCAACGACGCCGGCGGCAACCAGATGATGTTCGTCAACCTCGTCTGGGCCTGGGGTCATCCGGAGGTCTACATCCTGGTGCTGCCGGCCTTCGGCGTCTTCTCGGAGGTGTTCTCGACCTTCTCCCGCAAGCCGCTGTTCGGCTACCGCTCGATGGTCGCCGCCACCTTGCTGATCTGCATCGTCAGCTTCATGGTCTGGCTGCACCACTTCTTCACCATGGGCGCAGGCCCCGACGTCAACGCGGTCTTCGGCGTCGCCTCCAGCATCATCGCGGTGTTCACCGGGGTGAAGATCTACAACTGGGTGTTCACCATGTACGGCGGGCGGGTTCGCTACTCGACGGCCATGCACTGGTCGCTGGGCTTCATCTTCACCTTCGTGATCGGCGGTATGACCGGGGTGCTGCTGGCCGTGCCGCCGGCCGACTTCCTGCTGCACAACTCGCTGTTCCTGGTCGCCCACTTCCACAACGTGATCATCGGCGCGGTGGTGTTCGGGGTGTTCGCCGGGATCGACTACTGGTTCCCCAAGGCGTTCGGTTTCCGTCTGCACGAGGGGCTGGGCAAGGCGGCCTTCTGGTTCGCCTTCGTGGGCTTCTGGATCACCTTCGCGCCGCTCTACGTGCTGGGCCTGCTCGGCATGACGCGGCGGCTGCAGCACGTCGACGTGCCCGAGTGGCGGCCCTGGCTCTATGTCTCGGCGGCGGGCGTGGCGATCCTGGCGGTCGGGGTCGTCGTCCAGGTCGCCCAGCTGGTGGTGAGCATCCGCCAGCGCGAGGCGCTGCGCGACCCGACCGGCGACCCCTGGGACGGCCGCTCGCTCGAGTGGGCCACGCCCTCGCCGCCGCCGGCGTTCAACTTCCCGGTGCTGCCCGACGTGCACGAGGAGGAGGCCTACTGGGGGATCAAGCAGGCGGCGATCCGCGCCCAGGAGCTGGCGCCCGAGCCCAAGTACGCCCCGATCGAGATGCCGCGCAATTCGCCCACCGGCTTCGTCACCGCCTTCTTCGCCACGGTGATCGGGTTTGCGCTGATCTGGCACATCTGGTGGCTGCTGATCCTGGGCTTCGTCGGCGCCTACGCCAGCTTCGTGGTGTTCGCCTGGCGCGATGTCGACGAGGTCGTCGTCTCCGCCGAGGAGGTGGCCCGCATCGACCGGGCGCGGCGCGAGGCGCGCCTGGCCTGGATCCGCGCGCACGACGAGGCGCCGGCATGACCGACG
Source organism: uncultured Phenylobacterium sp. (assembly GCA_966434565.1). Lineage (GTDB taxonomy): Bacteria > Pseudomonadota > Alphaproteobacteria > Caulobacterales > Caulobacteraceae > Phenylobacterium. The sequence goes on along the minus strand of CBJNAS010000014.1, from coordinate 11,546 downwards.
CCGCCGCGCCCCTGGCCGACCTCTACGCCCGCGCGTCGCCCGGCGACCCGCATGCGCTCGGCCACAAGCCGCACGGCCCGCACGACGAGGCCACCGGGCATGGCGAGGGCGGGCCGGCGTCGAAGCGGATCGTCGTCGGCTTCGGCTTCTGGCTGTTCCTGCTCTCCGACATCGTCATGTTCTCGGCCTTCTTCGCGGCCTACGCAGTGCTGGTCCATGCGACGGCGGGCGGGCCCAACGGCCGGGACGTGTTCGAGGTCCCGCGCGTCGCCTGGGAGACGGGACTGCTGCTCGCCTCCAGCTTCACCTGCGGGCTTGCCGCCATCGCGTTTCGCGCGCGCAGCCGGTTGCTGACGACAGCGGCCCTGGGCGTCACCGGCCTCCTCGGCCTGGGGTTCGTCGCCCTGGAGGCCCAGGAGTTCGCCCGCCTCGTGGCGGAAGGCGCCGGGCCGCAGCGCAGCGCCTTCCTCTCGGCCTTCTTCGCCGTGGTGGGCTGCCACGGGCTGCACGTCAGCGCGGGGCTCCTGTGGCTCGGCACGATGATGGCGCAGGTCTGGGTCAAGGGGTTCCGGCCGACGATCGGCCGGCGGATGCTCTGCTTCAACCTGTTCTGGCACACCCTCGACATCATCTGGGTGGCGCTGTTCACCACCGTCTATCTGCTGGGAGCCGGCGCATGAGCGAGACCGACTTCGACGATCGCGCGCCCGGGGACGAGCAGCGGGAGGCCGGCGCGCTGGCCCAGGGCCTGCGGGGCTATGTCCTGGGCTTCCTCCTGGCGGCGGGCCTGACCGTGGCGTCCTTCTACGTCGCCGCCTACCACGTGGTCTGGGGCCCGGCCGTGCCGGCGGCCCTGATCACCCTGGCGGTCGCCCAGATGGGCGTCCACCTGGTCTTCTTCCTGCACCTCACCACCGGTCCGGACAACACCAACAACGTGCTCGCGCTGGCCTTTGGCGTGCTGGCCGTGGCCCTCGTGCTCGGCGGCTCGGTGTGGATCATGGCGCACCTGAACGCGCACATGCTGGCGATGGAGACTTCCTTCCCCATTAAGTGAGGGACATCACCGCGCGAACACCAGGTCCGACCAGCGCCAGGCTCCGGCGCCCAGGACCAGGCGCGGCGAGCCCGGCCAGTCGTTCATCGAGAGCAGGACGAGGCCGTGCATGCGCTGGGCGCGGCAGGCCTTTGGGGCGAAGGCGACCTCGACGGCGATCGCCTGTCGCACGCTCGCCAGACCCTTGCCGTCTTCGACGCCGTGGCGCACCCAGTCGCCGTTCCAGATCACCAGCGGCCGTCCAGCGAAGCCCGGCGCGCGCCGGGCCCCGGCCACGGACGACCGCACCTGGGCGTCGCTCCGCCGCGCCCGCTGCAGGCGGCTCACCATGTCGCAGCGGCCGCCGGCGCCGGAGCCCGCGCCGCCTTGCCCGAAGCCTTCGCCGATCCCGCCGCCGGCCGCCTCGCTCTCGGCCGTGGTGGCGGAGGCGAGCTCGGCCTCGCTGACCGCCACCTCCGGCGCCGGGGTTGGCGGCGCGGGCTCGGGCGGGACGAACCGCGGCGGGACCTCGCTGGGCTGCGGCGCGCGCACGATCCGCCGCGGCGTAGGCGCGGGGCGCATGGCCTTCGGGGCCTTGGCGAGCTTGGCGGGCTTCGGCGGCGCCGGCGCCTTCTTCGGCGCGGGCGGCGGGCTGGCGGCGGCCTCGGGAACGGGCGTCGGGGCGGGCGGCGGCGGGGGAGGCGGGACCAGCATCACCTCGATCGGCTGCGTCGTCTGCTCCGGCTCGACGAAGCGCGGGGCCAGCGGCGGGCCGGAGAGCAGCAGGGCCAGGATCAGCGCATGCGCCGCGGCCGCCACGGCGCCGGCGAACAACCGCTCGCGCCGCGCCCTGCGGGACGCGCGCGACCCCCCAAGCTTAGTCCGGGACTCCTCGCTCATCACCGTCCTGGCGCTCACCTCGACCTGAGCGTCCGAGCATCAACCCGCGCCGCGGCGTTATCGTGGCGGTTTTTTCCTGGCGCCCTTGAACCCTCGTCCCTCGGAAATGGTTAAGGCGCCATCTTTCGGGCGCCAGCGGGTCATGACGTCGCCATGCAAGCTGCGCCATGTGACAGCTGCGCAATCGTGCGCCGGGACGGGGCCACGGAAAGGAAAGTCTGATGGTGACGCATGTCTTGGTTCGAACTGGGGTCCTGGCAGGGGCCGTCGTCGCCTTGGGGCTTGCGACGAGCGGTTGCGCCAGCCACCGGTTCGTGCGCGATCAGGTCGCGGTGGTGGAAGCCCACACCCAGAAGGTCGAAGGCACCGCCGGGGAGGCCCTCGACCGGGCCAACGCCGCGCACAAGCTGGCCGAGGGCAAGTTCCTGTACGAGGTGGTGCTCTCGGACGACTCGGTGAAGTTCCCGCTCAACCGGCATGAGCTCTCGCCGGAAGCCCAGCAGCGACTGGGCGAGCTGGTGCAGCGGCTGAAGTCCGACAACCACAATGTCTATCTGGAGATCCAGGGCTATACGGACTCGACCGGACCGGCCGACTACAACGAGAAGCTGGGCGAGGCCCGCGCCGAGGCGGTGCGTCGTTACCTGAACGAACAGGGCGTGGCCCTGAACCGGATGGCGACCATCTCCTACGGCCAGGACCACCCGGTCGCGCCGAACGAGACCAAGGAAGGTCGGGCGCAAAACCGCCGTGTCGCGATCGTCGTCCTGAGCTGAGCTAGCTCAGCCGATCCTGCCGCAGCCGCTGGCGATCGTCGGTCAGCCGCCGAAGGGCGCTCAAGGCGATCGCCAGGGCTGAAAGGCCGCTGGCCCCCGCCAGCAGGAACATGAGGAGGATCTGGTACTTCACCGCCTCCAGCGGATCGAGGCCGGCCAGGATCTGGCCGGTCATGATCCCGGGCAAGGTGATCACGCCCGCCGCCGACATCTGGTTGATGATCGGCAGCAGGCCGCGCCGGACCGCCTCGCGCAGCAAGGGCGCTGCGGCCTCTTGGAAGCTCACGCCCAGCGCCAGCTGCGCCTCGATGGCGGCCCGCTCGCGGTCGACGCCCGAGAGCAGGCTGTCCAGCGCCAGGCTGCCGGCGTTCAACACGGAGCCCAGGACGATGCCCACCAGGGTCACCGCATAGCGCGGGTCGTACCACGGATTGGGGCGGATGGCGGTCGCCAGCGCCAGGCCCGCGGTGACCAGGGTGGCGACGCCGACGGCCCCTGCGCTCAGGCCGAGCCCCCAAAGACGGCGGAATCTGCGCTCCGGACGGGCGGCGATCTCGCGCGCGGCGACGCTGGCCATCACCAGCACGATGGCGAGGGTGGCCAGCGGGTTCTGCAGGGCGAAGATCAGCCGCAGCAGATAGCCCACGATCACCAGCTGGACGACCATCCGCGCCGCCGCGATCAGCACCTGGCGGTGCAGGCGCAGCTTCATCGTCAGCGACAGCGCCGCGTCGAAAGCGACCAGCCCGCCTGCCATGGCAAGGTCCGCGGGGCTGAGGGAGATCATCTTCCCTCTCCATGAAGGACCCCATGAAGGGGAGGGAAGGGGCCGCGCGGGATGCTCATCCCACCGCCTCCAGCCTTCGCTCGCGCATCCGCATCCGGCGCGCGCCGAGGCGCTGCGCCTGGGCCGGATCGTGGCTGACCAGCACGATGGTGGTTCCCGCCGCCAGCCGCTCCGCCAGCACCGCCTCCACCCGGCCCACCGACTCCGGGTCGAGCGGCCCGGTGGGCTCGTCGAGCAGTAGCACCGGCGAGTCCAGCACCAGGGCGCGGATGAGCGCGATCCGCTGGCGCTCGCCGGTCGACAGCCGGCGGACCTCGCCCTCGAAAGCCGCGGGCCCGACGCCCAGCCGCTCCGCCAGCAACCGGGCGATGTCGCGCTCGCCTGGCGCGAAGTGCTCCGGCGCGGTGTCGCGCCACCAGCCGGATTCCGCCGCCACATAGGGGACCTTTCGCCGCCAGGCGGGCGCGGCCATGCTCGCGCGCGGCGCGCCGTCCAGCCGCACCTCGCCCGCGTTCGGATCAAGGTCGGCGATCATCCGCAGGAACAGGCTCTTGCCGGAGCCGGAGGGCCCGCCCACGGCCAGGCATTCGCCGGTTTCCAGCGTCAGATCGAATGGCCCCGCGAGCGGGCTCTTCAGCCCCCGAAGGCTGAGGCGGGTGGCCAAGTTCTTACGCGAAATCCTTGGCGAGCTCGGCGCGGGTCGCCGGCGACAGGCCCGCCAGGTGGCTGAAGCGCTCGTGGTCGCAGCCCACCATGATGCTGGTCGCCGGATCGCGGAAGACGGCGATCTGCGGGGCGCCGAGCTTGAAGCGCAGGAAGTGCACCGCTGCGGTCTTGCCGTCCTCGCGCGTGCGCTCGATGTCGCCCTCGGGGACGCCCGGGACGCGCTCGGCGCCGATCTGCAGGAAGAAGTGGTCCTCCACTCCCCCCAGGCGCGCCAGGGTCTGTTCGCGGCGGACCGGGTCGTCGATCTCGAGCATCACCGTCGCCACCAGCTCCTGCCCCTGCGGGATCAGCGGGTTGTAGGCGGCGAGCTCGTCCGGGACCTGGGCCGCGCCGCCGCGCTCGGTCAGCAGCATCTCCTGGATCTGGAAGAGCATGGTCTCGTAGGACTCGAAGATGAAGGTGCAGATCGGCCCGAGCTCGATCCGCCGGAGTCGCTTCAGCGGCAGGAGCGCGGCGCGGCGCTCCTTGCGCACCCTGGCGTATTCGGCGTCGGGCAGCAGGTCCTCAGGCGTCACCTTGCGGGCGTCGGCGGGCATGTCAGAAAACTCCGTAGGCGCGGGCCAGGACCTCGATCGGGTGCTCCTGCCGGGGCGGGGCCGTCACGTCGGGCGCGGTCTCGGCCTCCAGCAGCTGGCCCAGGTGCTTGCAGGCCAGCGGGCAGTCCGAGCACAGCGTCTCGGCGCCCTTGGCGGCGATCTGGCGGGCGGCGGGCCGGCCCACCTTGTTGGCGACGCCGTGGGTCGCCTTCATCACTCCGAAGGTGCCGCCGTGGCCGGAGCAGCGCTCGATCACGTTGATCGTCGTCTCGGGGATCATCCGCAGCATCTCGGCGGACTTCTGCCCCATGTTCTGCGCCCGGGCGTGGCATGCGTGGTGGATGGTGACGCCGCCCGCCACCGGCGAAAGTCCCGGGGCCAGGCCATGGGCCTTGGAGAGCTCGACGACGTATTCGCTGATGTCGCGCGTGGCGCCCGACAGCCGCTTCACCGCGGCGTTCTCCGGCAGGATCAGCGGCCACTCGAACTTCATCATCAGGCCGCAGGAGGCGGTCAGCGAGACCACGTCCCAGCCGTCCTCGATGAGCGGCGCGAAAACGCCGGCGACCTTCTCCGCGCGGCGCGCCACGTCGGCGATGGCGCCGGCCTCCAGCTCGGGCATGCCGCAGCATTCCGGATAGACGAACTGCACCGCGCAGCCCTGCAGCGAGAGCACCCGGGCGGCCGCCACCGCGGTGTCCGGCGTGTTGTAGTCCACGAAACAGGTCGCATAGAGCGCCACCTTGCGCTGGCCATAGGCCGGGCCCTGGGGATTGGGCGAGAGGCCGGCGCGCTTCAGCCGGTCCTCGGCGGTGTGCGCATGGTACTTGGGAAGCTCGACCTCGGCGTCGATCTTGGCGATGTCCTCGAGCAGCTTGCGCAGCGGGGTGTTCTTGCGCGCGGTGGCCCAGTTGGCGAGGCCCGCGACCGGCTTGGCCAGCTTGCCGTTGCGGTCGGTCTTGCCCAGCTGCTCGCGCACGAACTCGCGCTCGCCGGCCCGCCGCTTGGCCGCCCGGTAGCGCAGGATCAGGTGCGGGAAGTCCAGGTCGAATGGGTGCGGCGGCACATAGGGGCACTTCGTCAGGAAGCACATGTCGCAGAGGGTGCAGGCCTCGGCGACGTGGGCGAACTCCTTGTGGCCGATGCTGTCGATCTCACCGGTGGCGCTTTCGTCGATGGCGTCGAAAAGCCGGGGGAAGCTGTCGCACAGGTTGAAGCAGCGCCGGCAGCCGTGGCAGATGTCGAACACCCGCTCCATCTCGGCGTGGACCTTGTCCAGGTCATAGTAGTCGTCGTCGCGCCAGGCGATCTCGCGGCGGAACGGCGCATCGAGGCTGCCCTCGCGCGCGGGGTCTTTCACACTGTCGCTCACGACGCTGTTTCCGGAGCTGGAGGCGGGCCGCGGGCCCGCGAGAGGTCATCCCGGGCCGCAGCCCGGGATGACGGAGCAGCGGTCGACTCAGTCGAGGGCGTCGAGCGCCTTCTGGAAGCGGCCGGCGTGGGACTTCTCGGCCTTGGCCAGGGTCTCGAACCAGTCGGCGATCTCGTCGAAACCTTCTTCGCGGGCGGTGCGGGCCATGCCCGGGTACATGTCGGTGTACTCGTGGGTCTCGCCGGCGATGGCGGCCTTCAGGTTGAGGGCGGTGCCGCCGATCGGCAGGCCGGTGGCCGGGTCGCCGACGCCTTCCATGAACTCCAGGTGGCCGTGCGCATGGCCGGTCTCGCCTTCCGCGGTGGAGCGGAACACGGCGGCCACGTCGTTGTAGCCTTCCACGTCGGCCTTTTGGGCGAAGTAGAGATAACGGCGGTTCGCCTGGCTCTCGCCGGCGAAGGCGGCCTTCAGGTTCTCGATGGTCTTGCTGGTGGCGAGGGTCATGATCGTCTCCCTGTGTAGCGGCGGAGCGTCGGCCAAGACGGCTGGCGCAGAAACACCCGGGGCCCACTCTGCACAGCCGGCGAAATAGGGCAAATCGCTTTAATTTATGGGGGCGATCGAGCGGCTCTATCGTGGCTCAAGCCGTTGAACACGCGGACTCTTTTTTGCCGAAGGCCGGTTCTGCGGGCCACAGCGGACGGAACCGGCGCTCCCGGAGCGCGGTTCCTTGCGGACCCAGAGGAGCTCCGGACATGGCCGAGAACAAGATCCAAGGCGAGGGCAATTACGACGCCGGCCGCCGCTACCAGAAGGAACAGCACGAATTCGCCAAGCAGACCGGCAAGGTCGATCAGAAGGCCCATGAGGCCGAGGACGCCCTGGACGGGCCGGAGGGCGAAGCGCTGGAAGACGCCCGCCGCAAGACCGCCGAGGGCCGTCCGGAGTAGCGCTCGAAACCCCGTCAGTCGCCTTCGCCCTTCATGGGGAGGGACAGCCCGACGACGCCCGAGCGTTTTTCGTCTCTAGCGGGCCGACGGGGGCTTGGGCGCGGCGGGCGGCGCGGCGAGCGTGCGGGTGAGGCCCGCGGCGCCGGAGGGGGTTCCAAACAGCAGAAGGAAAAGCAGCATGACCGGTCCTGGTCCCTGTGACTCTCGCCCTCTCGTTCCCCGGGGCGTCGTCCGTTCCTAGGGTGCAGGCGGATTTGCTGATACGCGGCGCATCGTCACGGTGTCAGCAAGCGTTCGTGCGCGCCTACGGGAGCGCGCCTACGGGAGCGGAGGCCGAACGCCCGGCCGTTGTGACAGCCGGGCGGGCGCAGTCCTCTTGGCGCCGGCGTCACTTTCGCGCGCTCGACGGAACGCGGTTCTCGGCGCGGCGGCGGAATCGGCGCTCGACCTCGCGAGATTGCATCTGCCGGCGGCGTCGTCTCGCGCAGGCGAGGCTAGGGTCTTTACAATCCGATGGGCCCTTGCCAATGGTCGCAGGAACGCAATAGGGGGCCGGAGCGCCGCGCCCCAGGGAAGGAACTCAGCATGGCTGCGAAGCTGGCGGGCGGGGGAAGCGGTCGTTTCGACCTCGGCCAGAACAGCGACATCAACGTCACGCCCTTCGTGGACGTGATGCTGGTGCTCCTCATCATCTTCATGGTCTCCATTCCGGCGGCCACGGTGTCGATCAAGCTCGACCTGCCGCCGGCCATTCCGCCGCCCCCGGGCGCGAAGGTCGAAGAGCCGGTGCTGATCAACATCCAGCAGGGCGGCTCGCTTTTCATCGGCGATCGCGGCACCAACATGGACGGCCTGATCACCGATCTGTCGGCGACGCTCAGCCAGAAGGATCCCAGCAAGGCCCCCACCGAACAGCGCGTCTACATCCGCGCCGACAAGTCGGTGCGCTACGGCGATTTCATGGCGGTGATGAACCTGCTGCAGGGCAACGGCTTCTACCAGGTCGCCCTGATCAACGAAGAAATGTCCTAAGACTCGTCCGCGACGGACGGCTCGAAGCCCGCCGGCTCCCGGCGGGCTTTTTGCCGTGCGGTCGGATCTGGGCGCATCCGGAACGCGAGCCGCCCAGTGACGTTTGAGGCTTCGCCGCGAACCCCGAGGGTCTGCGGAAGAACAGAAGACGACGTCCGAGGAAGAAATGCGTTCACTTCTCCTGCTGGCGCTGGGCGCGCCCGTGCCGCTTATCCTGCTGCTGGCCTTCTGCACTCATCACTTCTGAGGCAAGGCCTTGCGCGTCGCGCGGTCGTGACTCGACCGCGCGGCCCAGCGGCGCGCAGGATGCTCCCATGCGCTCTCCCCATTCCTGCAGCTGGCTGGCGCTGACGGCCACGCTCGCAGTCGCCGGCGCCGCCCAGGCTGCGCCGCGGCTCGACCTGAGCCGTCTCGTCTCGCCCTACGACGAGGGCCAGGCGCTGAAGGCCGCCGGGATTGCCCGCACCTCCCTGGACCGCAGCTTCAATCCGCGCGCGAGCGCCTCGCTGGGCTTCCTCTGCGGCGGCCAGCCGTCCACCAACACCAGCGGCGCGGCCGGGGCGCTCGGCGTCGACCGCGACGGCCGCTTCCTGGGCGCCCAGCTGCGCTTCGGATTCCGCTAGAGGACCTCTGCGTGGGCCGCCGCGGCCTCGGCGGCGCAGACCGCGGTCATGTTGATGATCCCCCGCGTCGTCACCGTAGGCGGCAGGATGTGGATCGGCTGGGAGACACCCAGCAGCAACGGCCCGACGGGCAGGCCGTCGCCCGCGCTGGCCAGCAGGGTCAGCGCGATATTGGCGGCGTCCAGCGAGGGCATCAGCAGCAGGTTGGCGGGTCCCCGCAGCGCGCTCTCGGTGACATAGCGCTTGAGCGCCTGGGGCGAGAGGGCGGCGTCACCGTGCATCTCCCCGTCGACCTGAAAATCCGGGCCGGCCATCTGGATGAGCCGCAGCGCCTCGCGCATCTTCTTGGCCGAGGGTGAGTTGCTCGAGCCGAAGCTGGAATGCGACAGCAGCGCCACCTGCGGCGCCAGGCCGAAGCGCCGGACCGCCTCGGCCGCGAGGAAGGCGGACTCCGCGATCTGTTCCGGCGTCGGCTCGACATTGACGTGGGTGTCGCAGACGAACAGCGGGCCGTGCGGCAGGATCAGCCCCGACAGCGCATAGACCCGCGCCACTTGCGGCCGCCGCGGGACCACCGGCAGCACATAGGTGAAGTTGCGCCACCAGTCGCCTGCGCCGCCGACCAGGGCGCCCTCGACGAAGCCGCGCCGCAGCAGCATGGCCGCGCCCACCGCGCCGCGGGTGGCGAACCGCTTGGCCGCCGCCGCGGGGGTGACGCCGCGCCGCTCCACCAGGCGCGCGTAGTCGTGGGCGAGCTCGGCGGCCCGCGCGCCGGATGCCGGATCGAAGACCTCGACGTCCTGGTCGAGCCGCAGCCGAAGCCCCATCGCCCGCAGCTTCTCGGCGATGACGCTCTGGCGGCCCACCAGCACCGGCCGGGCCAGGCGCTCGTCCACCACCGTCTGGGCGGCGCGCAGCACGCGCTCGTCCTCGCCATCGCCGAAGGCGATGCGTTTCTGGGCGGCCTTGGCGCGGGTGAACAGCGGCCGCATCAGCTGGCCCGAGCGGTAGACGTACTGCTCCAGCTGCAGCTGGTAGGCGTCGAAGTCGGTGATCGGCCGGCGCGCCACGCCGGAATCCATGGCGGCCTTGGCCACCGCCGGCGCGATCTTCAGGATCAGCCGGTGGTCGAAGGGCTTGGGGATGATCGAGCCCGGGCCGAACAGCGCCGCCTCGCCGGCATAGGCCTCGGCGGCGACATCGCTCGCCTCCACGCGGGCCAAGCTGGCGATGGCCTCGGCGGCGGCGACCTTCATCGCCTCGTTGATCTGGCGCGCGCCCACGTCCAGTGCGCCGCGGAAGACGAAGGGAAAGCAGAGGACGTTGTTGACCTGGTTGGGATAGTCGCTGCGGCCGGTGGCGACGATGGCGTCGGGCCGGGCCTGGGCGACCAGCTCGGGCAGGATCTCCGGCTCCGGATTGGCCAGCGCTAGGATCAGCGGCCTGTCCGCCAGCAGGGCGAGCCATTCCGGCTTCAGCACGCGCGGCGCCGAGAGCCCCAGGAAGACGTCGGCGCCCGGCAGCACGTCCGGCAGGCTGCGGGCGTTCGTCTCGCGCGCATAGCGGGCGACATTCGGCGGCAGGTTCGGCCGGCCGGCGTGAACCACGCCCTCGATGTCCGTCAGGGTGACGTTCTCGACCTTCAGCCCCATCAGCACCAGCAGGTCGACGCAGGCCATGGCCGCGGCCCCGGCGCCGGAGGTGACCAGCTTCACCTCCTCCAGCTTCTTGCCCTGCAGCAGCAGGCCGTTGCGCATCGCCGCGGCGCAGACGATGGCCGTGCCGTGCTGGTCGTCGTGGAACACCGGCACGCTCATCCGCTCGCGCAGCCGCCGCTCGATCTCGAAGCACTCCGGGGCGCGGATGTCCTCCAGGTTGATGCCGCCGAAGGTCGGCTCGAGCGCGGCCACGACGTCGACGAAGCGGTCGATGTCAAGGGCGTCGATCTCCAGGTCGAAGACGTCGATGCCGGCGAACTTCTTGAACAGCACCGCCTTGCCTTCCATCACCGGCTTGGCGGCGAGCGAGCCGATATTGCCCAGGCCCAGCACGGCGGTGCCGTTGGTGATCACCGCCACCAGGTTCGCGCGGGCGGTGAGCTCGTCGGCGACGGCCGGATCGGCGACGATCGCCTCGCAGGCGGCGGCGACGCCCGGGGAATAGGCGAGCGCCAGGTCCCGCTGGCTGGCCAGCGGCTTGGTCGGCTCCACCGCCAGCTTCCCGGGCCGGGGCAGCCGGTGATAGGCGAGGGCTGCGCGGCGCAGGGCGTCATCCATCGGGCGTTCTCCAAAGTCGGCCGCCCCATAGCGCTGCTGCGCGGATGATGAAAGCGGGCGCCTGGTGCGCCGGGCTGAATCCGCCCCGCAAGCGCTCCCTCGGGACGCGAGTTAATCGTCCGGAAGCTAACCCCTGGTAGCTCTGGGCGCGCAGAGCACCAGGGGCATAATGCTCGATCGGCAAGACGCGCAGGCGTCCACCTCACGGCGAAGGGAACCCGGCGCGGCGTGGGCCAAGGCCGCCCTGCTGCTCGCGGCCGCCGTGCTGGCGTTGTCGATGAGCTGGGTGCTGCGGGTCACTCTGCGCCGGGCGGATGAGCTCGAGCGCATCCGCGAGCAGCAGGTGGCGATCAACGGCCTGCACATGCGCCAGCGCGAGCTCGCGGAGTCGATCCTCACCGAGACCGACTGGGACGACGCGGTCGCCAATCTCGACCTTGCCTGGAACAGGACCTGGGCGCAGGAGAACATGGTCCAGTGGGAGCCCTACTTCCAAGCGATCCGCATCTACGACGGCGCGGACCGCCTGGCG
>CBJNAS010000013.1:0-23608 GCA_966434565.1 uncultured Phenylobacterium sp. | reverse complement strand
GCGTCGCCACCCAGGGCCTGCAGGACGCGATCATCGGCTGGAACGGCGGGACCTCGGCCAACCCCGCCGACAAGATCGATTTCGGCCTGGGCGTGACGGTCACCGCGGTGGTCGACTCGGCGACCGTCACCACCTACGCGGCGGCGGTCACGGAGGCGGACAACCAGGTCAACGCGCACCACTACAACGTCGTGGCGGTGGCCGTGGGCACCGACGTGGTGGTCTTCGCCGACACCAACCACGACGGCCACATCACGCTCACGGATCAGGCCGTGGTGCTGGTCGGCCGCAGCCTGTCGGACGTCAACGTCGGCGCTGCCGGCCATACCAACATCATCGGCTAAGCCTCCGGGCTTCGCCGAAAGGCTCGAGGGCCGCCCGTCGGGGCGGCCCTTTCCTTTTGCGCGGGCGGTCTCTATTCAGCGGGCCTGCCTGCCGCTCCCGGAACCAATGTCCAACGCCGCCCTCTTCTTCCATCCCGACGGGTTCGACACCACCGGCGCGCGGCTGATGGGCCGCCACTCCGCCGGCGAGAGCTTCCTGCGCGGCTTCCTGCGTCACGCCGACGTCGAGCAGTTCGAGATGTGGAACATCAGCAACCGTTCCACCGAGGAGATGCACGCCCTGGTCTCGCGCATCGAGCCGCCGCGCCGGCCGGTGCGCTGGCACGCCGGCCGCGGCACGCTGGGCGAGGTCGGCGTGCTCAACATGCCGACCCCCGGCCTGGAAGAAGAAGCCTGGATGCGCCGGCCCTACGGCGAGACCAGCTACTCGATCTGCGGCATCACCCACACCACGGCGACCGAGATCGTCATGCGCGTGCTGAGCGGCATGCTGTTCTCCCCGCTGCACGACCATGACGCCCTGATCTGCACCTCCAGCGCGGTGCGCGCCTCGGTGGAGGCCCAGCTCGAGGGGGTGCGCGAGTACATCACCGGCGAATACGGGCCGCGCCGCCGGCCCGAGCCGCTGCGCGTCACCATTCCGCTGGGCGTGAAAACCGAGGACTTCAAGACCTCCGAGGCCGACCGCAAGGCCTGGCGCGAGCGGCTGGACATCCCCGAGGACGCGATCGTCGCCCTCTACGTCGGCCGCTTCCACGTGCGCGCCAAGATGAATCCGGCGCTGATGGCGCTGGCGCTCGAGCGGGCGGCCAGGCTGACCAAGCGGCCGCTCTACTGGGTCAGCTCCGGCTGGGCCGAAAGCGACAAAGAGGCCGAGGAATACCACCGTGAGGCCGCCGCTCTCTGCCCGTCGGTCAAGTACGTCCACCTCGACGGGCGCCCGGCGGAGACGCGGTTCTCGATCTGGTCGGTCGGCGATTTCTTCATCAGCTTCTCCGACAATATCCAGGAGACCTTCGGGCTGACCCCGGTGGAGGCGATGGCCGCGGGCCTGCCCTGCGTCGTCACCGACTGGGACGGCTATCGCGACACGGTGCGCCACGGCGAGGACGGCTTCCGCATTCCCACCTATGCGCCGCGGCCGGGGGACGGGCGCGACCTCGCCTACGCCTTCGCCGGGAAGTCCATCCACTACGACGCCTATGTCGGCGGCGCTGCGCAGTACACGGCGATCGACTACGGCGCGGCGGCCCGGGCGATCGCCGATCTCGCCGACCATGCCGACCTGCGCCGCCGCCTGGGCGCCCAGGGTCGCGAGCGCGCGCGCAGCGCCTTCGACTGGGCGGCGATCATCCCGCAGTACCAGGCGCTTTGGGCCGAGCAGAACGCGCGCCGCCGCGCCGCCTCCCAGTCGCCCGCCGATCCGGCCAATCCGTTCCGCCCCGACCCCTTCCGCCTGTTCGCCAGCTATCCGACGCACCACCTCGACGCCGGATGCCGGGTGAGCGTCCAGCCCGGTCTCGCCTGGTCGGACGCCCAGGCCCTGCTGACCTCGCCGCTGGCCGGCTACGGCGCCGTCAACCGTCCGTCGCTGCAGGAAGCGGCCCAGGTGTTCGCCTGGCTATCCGAGAGGCCGTCGGCGACGGTGGAGGAGGCGATCGAGCCGGTGGCGCCGAATCGCCGACCGTTCGTCCGCCGGGGCCTGCTCTGGATGGCGCGCTACGGCGTCGTCGCCATCACGCCAGCCCCAAAGGCCTGATTCGTCAGGCCCTGATTCGCCAGGCCCTGATTCGCCAGGCCAAGAATCACAAAGGCCGGACAGCGAACCTTGCGGCGCGCTGCCCGGCCAAAGCGACACAGCCATGGAGAGCTAGGCTGACGGCAAAGCTTAACCGAAAGGGCCGCTGCGGCAAAGCTAAACTCGCGTGGCGTCGATCAACTTACAGCGAGCGGCGTGCGGCCCGGCGCCGCTGGCCTTGATCGGCCTGCCGCTCTACCAATCGTACGAAGCCCGCGACCTGGGGAGTGAAGCTTGGCGCAGGATTATGAATTCACGACGGATTGGATCAGCCGTTTCGCCGGGGTCTGGAAGGAGCTGCTGGCCCGCTTTCCGCCGCGCCGGATCCTGGAGATCGGCTCCTATGAGGGGCGGACGGCCTGTTTTCTCATCGACACCTGCGCCGCCGAGCGGGAGATCGAGCTGCACTGCATCGACAGCTGGGCCGGCGGCATCGAGCATGATCCGGCCAGCATGTCCGACGTCGAGCGCCGCTTCGACCACAACCTGGCGCTCGCCCGATCGCGCGCCGTCCACCCGGTGGCCTTCCACAAGCACAAGGCCCTCTCGTCACCGGCCATGGTCCAGCTCCTCGCGCAGGGGCGCGGGGAGAGTTTCGACCTGATCTATGTCGACGGCTCGCACCAGGCTTCGGACGTGTTGGCGGATGCGGTCCTCGCCTTCATGCTGCTGAAGACCGGCGGCCTCATGGTGTTCGACGACTATCTCTGGTCCGAACACCCGGTCGGGCGGCAGGACTTCTATCAGCTTCCGAAGCCGGCGATCGACGCCTTCGTCAACATCAACCAGCGCAAGTTGCGCATCGTGGGGGCGCCGCTGTACCAGCTTTACTGCCAGAAGGTCGCCGCCTGAACCGCCGAGTCTCCCCCATGCCGCCGTTCCCAATCGGTCAATACTATCCGGACGCCGCCGACGCCCAGGCGCCGGCGGCGGTGGCCGTGGTGATGCCCACCATCCTGCGGCCGTGCATCGCCGACGCGGTGGAATCAATCTATCGGCAGACCTTCGCCGGGCGGATCCAGCTGATGATCGGGGTGGACAAGGCCGCCGACGAGGCGATCGACCTCGACGCCGTGCTGCAACGACGCCCGGCGAACATCTCGGGCGTCGTGCTGACGCTGCCCTGGTCCACCTCGATCCGCCACGGCGGGGTGCATCCGGCGATGGACGGCGGCTCGCTGCGGGCGATCCTGGTCTTCATGGCCAACGCCCGGCACGTCGCCTTCCTGGACGACGACAACAGCTGGGAGCCTGATCACCTCGAAGGCGTGATGCGGGCCGTGCAGGGGAAGGCCTGGGCCTACGCCCAGCGCACGCTGATCGACGAGCGCGACGGCGCGGAGCTGTGCGTCGACCGCTGGGATTCGGTCGGCCCGAACGCCGGGCGGTTCAAGGCGCAAGGCGGCATGGTCGACCCCAATTGCCTGCTGATCGACAAGGTGGCCTGCGCCCGCGCGATCGGCCGCTGGAGCGAGGGCCCGGGCGTGGCCTCCGACCGCGCCTTCTTCGCCGCCATCCGCGAGGCCCCGCACGGCCGCGTGGAGCGGGCGACGGTGCGCTACGGCATCCGCCCGACCAACGTCATGCACGGCTTCATCCGCGACAACGTCGAGTTTTGATCTGGTGGATTTAGGCCCGCGCTCCCGCTAGACCCATCGGGGACGCGGGATCGGAGGCTTGCGCGGATGAAGGTGCTGCTGGCCATCGCGCATTTCTACCGCCCGGCCGACAATCCCACCCACAGCTCCTACGACGCCGCGGCGCGCGAGCAGCGGGCGCAGGCGGTGCGCAGCGTCGTCCAGGCCTGGCGCGGGCACCTGGGACCCTGCAGCATCCTCAATGTGCAGAAACGGGCGTTCGAGCCGGTCGCCGGCGCCGCCGACAATCTCGACATCGCCGTCCTGGTGCACGGCGAGGACCATCTGCTCGATCCGCAGTTCTGCCGGGCCCATGGCGTGCGGCTGGTGCAGGTCACTGCGCCGAACCCGAAGCTCCTGCCGTTCGCCGCGCACCGGCTGTTCGCCGACCTGCGCAACGCCTACGACATGCTGGTCTACAGCGAGGACGACCTGAAGCCGGCGGACGGCGCGCTGTTGCACAAGATCCGCGGCTTCACCGAGGCGTTCGGCTGGCGGCGCCTGGTCATGCCGAACCGCTACGAGTGGAACCCGCAGGGGCCTTCGCTGAAGTCCTTCATCGACGGCGATCTGCCGCCGGAGGTGCTGCAGAAGCATCTCGACGCGCTGCCGGACGAGCCGGTGCTGCGCCTGCCGGCATTCGGGCGCGACCTGGTGTTTCGCCGCGCGACCAACCCGCACGCGGGCTTCTTCGCGCTGACCTCGGAGCAGGTCTGCCATTGGGTGCGCCAGCCGCACTTCAACGACCTGGACTGCTCCTTCTACACGCCGCTGGAGAGCGCGGCGACGCTGGCCATGATGAAGACCTTCCCGATCTACAAGCCGCAGGCCGGCGACAGCGGCTGGCTGGAGATCGAGCACCTCGACGACCGTTACAGCCGCATGAGTCTTAAGCGCATCGGTTTGCCGCCGCCGCCGCGGCCGGAGGAGGAAGCTCAGGGGTAGCTCAGCCCCGCCAGGGCCTGCAGCCGAGCCTGGTCGCGCGCATAGACCATCCGCAGCCAGGCCACGTCCTCGGCGGTGAGCGTCGAGCCGTAGTCCATCTCGCGCCCGATATGCGCCTGCAGCGGCGCAGGCGCGGGCGCCTCGGCCAGCCCCAGGAAACGCCGCACCGCGCCCACCGTCGCCGCGGGGTCCGCGCGCAGGTCTTCGGCGCGCACGACCAGGGTTTGCTCGCGCGGGAAGAGGCCGTAGAGGCGCTCCAGCTGCTCGGCGTAGAAGCCACGCTCGACGTAGGAGTAGACCCGGTGATGGCCCCAGGGCTCGGCGGAGAACAGCCGCTGGCGGCCCCGGCGGACGCACCAGGCGAACGGCTCGTGCTCCGCGCCGCGGGCGTACTCCATCCGCCAGTGCGACCAGGCGCGCTCGATGGGGTCGCGCAGCGTCACGATCAGCCGCATCGCCGGATTATAGGCGCGGATGCGCTCCAGGGCGTTCGGCCAGTAGGTGTAGATCGGCGTGGCCTCGCCGCACGGCCGTCCGTCGGGCGCTGGGAAGGCGGCGTGGTAGGCTCCATAGGCCGGCCGCCGCCAGTCCTGTCGCTCGTCGTCGAAGAAGTGGACCTCCTTGACGCGCGACAGCGCCACGTCGGGAAACGCGGCCAGATAGTGGTAGAGCGCCGTGGTGCCGCCCTTCTGGACACCGGCGATGAGGAAGTTGACGTGCGGTGCTGTCGCCATGGCGGTCGATCCGGATCGGCTTAGGCTCTATCGCTGCGCCGTCGACGTTGGAACCCCCGCCGATTCGCGTCCGCGGCGGCAAATCGGGGCGGGCAGGGGGACGGTGATGAAGGTTCTTCTGGCGATAGCCCACTACTACCGTCCAGTGGCGGATCCGATCTACGGCTCCAACGACGAAACCCTGCGCGAGACGCGCTCAGCCATCGTCCGGCGGACCATCGAGGCCTGGCGCGGGCACTTGGAGGAGGCGACCGTCCTCAACGTGGCGCGCAAGCGCTACGAGCCGACGCCGGCCGTGGTGGACCAGCTCGACATCGCCGTGCTGGTGCGCGGGGACGACCATCTGCTGGACCCTGACTACTGCCGCGCCCAGCGCCTGCGCATGGTCAAGGTGGTGACCGACGAGCCGCTGCTGCTGCCCTTCGCGGCGCACCGGCTGTTCGCCGACTCCCGCGACCGCTACGACATGTTCGTCTACAGCGAGGAGGACCTGCGGCCGCCGGACGGCTGGCTGCTCGCCAAGATCGCCGGTTTCGTCGAGGCGTTCGGCCCACGCCGTGTGGCCATGCCGAATCGCTACGAATGGGGTCCCAGCGGCGCCACCTTCAAGACCTATATCGACGGGGGCCTGAAGCCGGCGGTGACGAGACCCTATTTCACCGCCCTGCCGGACGAGCCCCTGCTCCGGCAGAAGCTGCTGGGGCGCGAGATCGCCTGGCGCCGCGCGGCCAATCCCCACGCCGGCTTTTTCGCGCTGACCGCCGAACAGGTGAAGCACTGGGTGGAGCAGCCGCACTTCTTCGACCTCGACTGCTCCTTCATCCGGCCGCTGGAGAGCGCTGCGACCCTGGGCGTGCTGAAGACCTTCCCGATCTACAAGAGCGCGGGCGCCGACGCCGGCTGGCTGGAGATCGAGCACCTCGATCCCCGCTACAGCGGCTTGGATCTGCCGCACGTGACCGCCGCCGAGCTGGAAGCCGATCCGGAGCCGGAGACGTGGGAGGGCGAGGCGTGAGATGCATCCTTCATCCGCGCCCAGGTTCGCGATAAGACGGCCGCGGCGGAGGGCGCGGCGGCCCGCGAGAGACGAAGCATGAAGACGGTGATACTCGCGGGCGGCCTGGGCACCCGGATCTCGGAAGAAAGCCACCTGCGGCCCAAGCCGATGATCGAGATCGGCGGGCGACCGATCCTCTGGCACATCATGACGCTCTACTCGCGCCACGGCTTCAACGACTTCATCGTCTGCCTTGGCTACAAGGGCTACATCATCAAGGAGTACTTCGCCAACTACGTGCTCCACAACGCCGACGTCACCGTCGACCTGGAGAAGGGGGCGATCGAGTACCACGCCACCAACCACGAGCCCTGGCGCGTCACCCTGGTGGAAACCGGCGGCGAGACCATGACCGGCGGGCGGCTGAAGCGCGTGGCGCGCTATCTCGAACCCTCCGAGCCCTTCTTCCTGACCTATGGCGACGGGCTCTCCGACGTCGACCTGACGGCGCTGGCCGCTTTCCACCGGGCGCACGGGCGCGAGGCGACCGTGACCGCCGTGGCCCCGCCCGGCCGTTTCGGCGCGCTCGACCTCGACCACGACCGGGTGCGCCGCTTCAGCGAAAAGCCGCCCGGCGACAACGCCCTGATCAACGGCGGCTTTTTCGTTCTTCAGCCGAGTGTGCTGGCGCGCATTTCGGGCGACGCCACGGTCTGGGAGAACGAGCCGCTGGAAGGCCTGGCGCGCGACGACCAGTTGATGGCCTTCCGCCATGACGGCTTCTGGGCGGCAATGGACACCCTGCGCGACAAGAACCACCTCGAGGCGCTGTGGGCGTCCGGTGAGGCGCCATGGCGCGGGTGAGCGCCGCCTTCTGGCGCGGCAAGCGCGTGCTGCTCACCGGGCACACGGGCTTCAAGGGCGCCTGGGCGGCGATCTGGCTCACGCGGATGGGGGCCCAGGTGACGGGCCTGGCCCTGCCGCCGGACCAGCGGCCCAGCCTTTTCGAACTGGCCCGCGTGGCGCATCGGATGGACTCGCAGGTGGCCGACCTTCGCGATCCCGACGCCGTGCAGGCGGCGCTGTCGCAGGGCGCCTTCGACCTCGTCCTGCACATGGCCGCCCAGCCCATCGTGCGCGCCGCCATCGAGGACCCCCTCGCCACCTTCGCCACCAATGTCATGGGAACCGCGCACCTGCTGCAGGCGCTGCGCGCCCAGCCGGCGCTGCAGGCCGTGCTGGTGGTCACCACCGACAAGGTCTACGCCAACGCCGAGACCGGCCGCGCCTTCGTCGAAACCGACGCCCTGGGCGGCAAGGACCCCTATTCGGCCTCCAAGGCCGCGGCGGAGATCGTCACCGCGAGCTTCGCCAGGAGCTACTTCGACCGCATCGGCGCGCTGGTGGCGACCGCCCGCGGCGGCAACGTGATCGGCGGCGGCGACTTCTCGCGCGACCGGCTGGCGGCCGACATCGTTCGCGCGGCGCGCGCGGGCGAGACAGTCGTGCTGCGCCACCCCGAGGCCACCCGCCCCTGGCAGCACGTGCTGGACTGCCTGGCCGGCTACTTCACCTATCTCCAGGCCCTGGCCGAGGGCCGCGACCTTCCCCGCGCGCTCAACTTCGGCCCACGCCCCGGGGGGCCGGAGGTCACTGTCGGCGAGCTCGCCACCCTGGGCGTCGAGGCGCTGGGGGCCAGGCCCTGGCGCCACGAGCCCGACCCGGGCTCGCTGGAGGCGCGCGCGCTCGCCATCGACGCTTCCTGCGCCGCCGCGACCCTGGGCTTCGCGAGCCGCCTGGATGCGCCCGAGGCGGTGGCGTTGACCATGGACTGGTACCGCCGCCAGGCCGCCGGTGAGGACGCGCTCGCCTTGTGCCTGGAGGAGATCGAAGGCTACGAAGCCCGCCCATGAGCGCCCGACCGCATTGCCGATTCTGCGCCACGCCGCTGGAGCACACCTTCGTCGACCTGGGCCTGCAGCCGCTGGCCAACAGCTATCTGACGCCGGCGCAGCTCGCGGCGGGGACCGAGCAGGCCTATCCGCTGCACGCCCGCGTGTGCCACGCCTGTTTCCTGGTGCAGGTCGACGACGTCGTCCCGGCGGAGGCGATCTTCGACGCCGACTACGCCTACTTCTCTTCCTATTCGCCCAGCTGGGTGGCCCACGCCAAGCGCTACGCCGACGCCATGGCCGAGCGGCTGGGCCTGGGACCGGACTCCCTGGTGGTGGAGGTCGCCAGCAACGACGGCTACCTGCTGCAGCACTTCGTGGCGATGGACGTGCCCGTGCTGGGCATCGAGCCCACGGCCAACACCGCCGAGGCCGCCCGCGCCCGCGGCGTCGCCACCGAGGTGGCCTTCTTCAACGAAGAGACGGCCGTGCGGCTCGCCGCCCGCGGCTTGAGCGCCGACCTGATGGCGGCGAACAATGTGCTGGCCCACGTGCCGGACATCACCGGCTTCGTCGCCGGCTTCCGCCATGTGCTGAAGGACGAAGGCGTGCTCACCTTCGAGTTCCCGCACCTCCTGAACCTGATCGAGCGGGTGCAGTTCGACACCATCTACCACGAGCACTTCTCCTACCTGTCGCTGCTGACGGTGGAGCAGGTGCTGCGCGCGCAGGGCTTGCGGCCGTTCGACGTGGAGCTGCTTGCGACCCACGGCGGCTCGCTGCGGCTGTTCTGCTGCCATCTGGGCTCGGGCCGCGCCGAGACCGAAGCGCTCACCGCTCTGCGCGCGCGCGAAGCCGCGGCGGGGCTCGCTCGCATCGAGACCTACCTCGACTTCACGCCGCGGGTCGAGGCGGTGCGGGACAGCTTCCGCGCCTTCCTCGCGGAGGCCGGGGCGGCTGGAAAACGCATCGCCGCCTACGGCGCGGCGGCCAAGGGCAACACCTTCCTCAACTACTGCGGCGCGACCGGCGACGACATCGTCGCGGCCTTCGACGCCAATCCCGTCAAGCAGGGCCGGTTCCTGCCCGGCAGCCATGTGCCGATCCTCGGCCCCGACCAGGTCGCGAAGGTCCGCCCCGACTACCTCCTGATCCTGCCCTGGAACCTCAAGGCCGAGATCATGGGCCAGCTCGCCTATATCGCCGACTGGGGCGGGCGTTTCGTGACCGCCTCGCCGCGCACGGAAGTGGTCGGCTGATGCGCTTCACCGAGACCGGGATCGCAGGCGTAATCGTGGTCGAGGTCGAGCCGCGGGCCGACGAGCGCGGCGCCTTCGCCCGGCTGCACTGCCCCGAGGAGTTCGCCGCCGCCGGACACCCCTTCGTCCCCGCCCAGACCAGCCTGTCGCGCAATCCCCACGCCCATACCCTCCGTGGCCTGCACTATCAGCCTGCGCCGCACGCAGAGACCAAGCTGGTGCGCTGCGTCCGTGGACGGATCTTCGACGTGGCCGTCGACCTGCGCCCCGACAGCGCCACCCATCGCCGCTGGACGGCGGCCGAGCTCTCGGCCGCGAACGCCCGCGCCCTGCTGGTCCCCGAGGGGGTGGCGCACGGCTTCCTGACGCTGGAGCCGGATAGCGACGTGCTCTACCAGATCACGCCGATGTACGCGCCCGGCCACGAGGCCGGCGTGCGCTGGAACGACCCCGCCTTCGCCATCGCCTGGCCGGCGCCGCCCCGGCTGATCTCGCCGCGCGACGCGGCCTATCCGGACTATCGGGGCGGCTGATGGGCGAGCGGGTCCTGCTGACGGGAGCGAGCTCCTTCACCGGCCTGTGGATCGCCGAGGCGCTGGCGGCGCAGGGCTACGAGGTGCTGGCCCCGCTGCTCCGCGCCAGAGCCGACTACGATCCCGAACGCCTGGCCCGCATCGCGCGGCTCGAAGCCGTGGCGGAGGTCGTCTGGGCTTGCCCCTTCGGCTCGGCGGCCTTCCTGGACCTCCTGCGCACGAACCGGGACCTCGTCGCGCTGGCGCACCATGCGGCCGACGTCACCGGCTACCGTGATCCGGGCTTTGACGCGATGGCGGCGTTCCAGCGCAACCTGACGGGCGCGGCGGGCGCGCTGGGCGTCCTGGCGGAGCAGGGGGCCCGCGCCGTGGTCGTCACGGGCACGGTGTTCGAGGCCGGCGAGGGCGGCTGCCCGGACGAGCCGTTGGCGGTGACGCCCTACGGCCTGTCCAAGACCCTGACCAACATCGCCTTCCAGCACCAGGCCGCCTGGGCGGAACTGCGCTTCGGCCGCTTCGTGATCCCCAGCCCCTACGGCGCTTTCGAGCAGCAGCGGTCGTTCCCGGCCTATCTGTTCCGCAGCTGGTTCGCCGGCGAGACGCCGGTGGTGCGCACTCCGCTCTATCTGCGCGACCACCTGCCCGCGCCGCTGCTGGGCCGGGCCTATGCGGAGCACCTGGCGCGGCGTCTGCAAGACGCGGCCTCGCCCGAGGTCGCCCGGCCGAGCGGCTGGATCGCCACCCAAGGGGATCTCGCCCGCAGGCTCGCCGCCGAGGCGGCGCCGCGCCTGGGCCGGGACTGCCCCCTCGGCTTCGCCGACCAGACCGAATTCGCCGAGCCGCTGGGGCGCGTCAACGCCGATCCCGCGCCGCGCGCGGACTGGGACGAGGCGGCGTTCTGGGACGGGTATGTCGGATGGTACGCGGCGCGGGAGGGCGGTTAGCGCCAATGAACTGCGTCGGAATGCCAATCGAGCGCTAAGGACTGGACACTACTCCTGTGCCGCTCCTCCCCGCGAAAGCGGGGATTCAGGCGTTTTTGGTGGTAAACGCCGGAGACCTTCACTGCCTGAAGACGATAAAAAACCTGGGGTCCCGCTTTCGCGGGGGTGACCGAGTGAAGAAAGATCTGGCGCTGCGGGTCGACTCATCTGCGTACCGGTATTAATCATCAAGCCATGAGCGCCTATCTCCTGCCGCCGCCCGCCCAGCCCGCCGTGCCTGTCGTGGGGCCCGTCCAGGGAGAGGACGGCCTCTTCCCCGTGCGGCGCATCTATTGCGTCGGGCGAAACTATGCCGCCCACCGTCGGGAGATGGGCGGTGACGACCGCGATCCGCCGTTCTTTTTCGCCAAGCCCGCCGACGCCATCACGCCGCCGGGCGGGGCGGTCCCCTATCCGCCGGCGAGCGCCAATGTCCACCATGAGATCGAGCTGGTGGTGGCGCTGGGGGCCGGCGGCGCGGACCTGTCCGCCGAGCGTGCGCTCGAGCTGGTGTTCGGCTACGCCGCCGGCGTCGACCTCACCCGCCGCGACCTGCAGGCCGCCGCCCGCGAGAAGGGCCAGCCCTGGGAGGCGGCCAAGGGTTTCGACGCCTCGGCCCCGATCTCGCCGATCCGCCGCTGGACCGGAGCTGCGCCGCAGGGGCGCATCTGGCTTTCCGTGAACGGCCAGGTCCGCCAGGACGCGAAGATCGCCGACATGCTGTGGAACGTCGCCGAGGTGATCGCCGAGGCCTCGAAGCTCTGGCGGTTGGCGTCCGGCGACCTCATCTACACCGGGACGCCGGAAGGCGTGGGCCCGCTCGTGCGCGGCGATCGCGTCGAGGGCGGTGTCGATGGAGTCGGCGAGCTTTCTTTCCAGGTGACCTGACATGGCCCTCGCCCTGTACAGCTACTGGCGCGCCACCGCTCCCTACCGCGTGCGGATCGCGCTCCACCTGAAGGGGCTGGCCTACGACTATATCCCGGTGAATCTGCTGGACGGCGATCAGCGCGGCGAAGCCTACCGCCGGCTCAATCCCCAGGGTCTGACGCCGACCCTGGTGACCGAGGACGGCCGCACCCTGATCCAGAGCCTGGCCATCATCGAGTGGCTGGAGGAGGCCCATCCCGTCCCGCCGCTGCTGCCGGCCGACCGCGACGAGCGGGCGGTGGTGCGGGCCATGGCGGACATCATCGCCTGCGACATCCATCCGCTGAACAATCTGCGGGTCCAGCAGCAGCTCGCCCGCCTCGGCCTCGACGAGTCCGCGCGCCTGGCCTGGACCCAGCGGTGGATCGAGGACGGGTTCACGGCGCTGGAGCCGTTGATCGCCGAGCACACGGCAGGCTTCGCCTTTGGCGCAGAGCCGACGCTCGCCGACTGTCTCCTGATCCCGCAGGTCTATTCCGCCGAGCGGCGCGAGGTGCAGCTGACTCCCTGGCCGGCGATTGCGGCCGTGGCGGCGCGCTGCGAGGCGCACCCTGCCTTCCAGGCGGCGCATCCCGGCCGCCAGCCGGACGCCGCGGCGAAATGACGGCCTCGCGGGTTGCGGGCCGTTCTTTGGCCTCCTAAAGCGGCGCCATGCTAGACGAACTGAAAGCCAACAATCGCAACTGGGCGGCCGGCAAGGTCGCGGTCGACCCCGGATTCTTCAAGCGCCTCGAGGGTCAGCAGGCCCCGAAGTACCTGTGGATCGGCTGTTCCGACAGCCGGGTGCCGGCCAACGAGATCGTCGGCCTCGATCCCGGCGAGCTGTTCGTGCACCGCAACGTCGCCAACCTCGCCCCGCCACAGGACGCCAACTACCTGTCGGTGTTGCAGTTCTCAGTCGAGGTGCTGAAGGTGGAGCACATCCTGGTGGTGGGCCACTACGGCTGCGGTGGGGTGCACGCGGCGGTCGATGGCAAGCGGCGCGGCCTGGTGGACCACTGGCTGCACCCGATCCGCGAGGTGGAGTACGACCACCGGCATGAGCTGGACGCCCTCGGCGGCGGCCCCGCCCGCTGGGACCGCCTGGTCGAGCTCAACGTCATCCGCCAGGTCAAGAACGTCGCCCGGGACGTCTTCGTCCAGGACGCCTGGGCCAAGGGGCAGCCGCTCTGCGTCCACGGCTGGGTCTATTCCATCGCCGACGGCCTGGTGAACGACCTGAACGTCACCGTGTGCGCGCCGGACGAGGTGGACAAGCTGGGGTAGGGAGCGTCTTTCCCTTCTCCCCTTGCCGGAGAAGGTGTCGGGCGGAGCCCGACGGATGAGGGGTCGAAAAGCGTCTCAAGCTGAATGACCTCGCCCTACGCCAACTTGATCTCGCGCAGCCGCTGCAGCAGGAACTCATTGGCCGTGATCGGCTGCGGGTAGCGGTCCGGGTGATCGGGGGACACGCAACTGGGCAGGGTGCGGATCTCGTAGTCCGGGTTGAAGTGCAGGAAGAAGGGCGTCGAGTAGCGGGAGAAGCCGCGCCGCTCGGGCGTCGGGTTGACCACCCGGTGCGTGGTGGACGGCAGGCGGTGGTTGGTCAGCCGCTGCAGCATGTCGCCGACATTGACCACCAGCGCGCCCGGCGGCGGGTTGATCGCCAGCCAGCGGCCGTCGCGGTCCAGCACCTCCAGCCCCGCCTCCTCGGCGCCCAGCAGCAGGGTGATGACATTGATGTCCTCATGGGCGCCGGCGCGGATGTGCGGGCCGTCCTGCGGAACCGGCGGATAGTGCAGCAGCCGCAGGATCGAGTTCCCGGCGTTCACCGTCGGCGCGAAGAAGCCGCGCTCCAGGCCGAGGAAGTCGGCGATCGCCTCCAGCACCTTCGATCCCATGGCGTCCAGGGCGCCGAACAGCCAGCCGACCGCCTCGCGGAATCCTTCGACCTCGGCATCGGGCCAGACGTTGTCGGCCATCACCGCGCGGAACGGGTGGTCCGGCGGGAGCTCGCGGCCGACGTGCCAGAACTCCTTCAGGTCGTAGTGCTGCTGGCCCTTGGCGGTCTCCACGCCGAAGGGGGTGTAGCCGCGCTGGCCGGCGAGGCCGACCTTGTACTGCAGCTTCACGGCGTCCGGCAGGGCGAAGAAGGCGTGCGCGGTGGCGATGGCCGCCTCGATACGGGCCTGAGAAAGGCCGTGGTCGCTGATCACTGCGAAGCCGAAGCGGGCGAAGGATCCGCCGAGCGCCGCGGAGAAGCCCGCGAAGTCGGCCGCGAAACCGGCGAACGAAACGGGAGCGATGGCGCCGGGCGGGTCGCAAGCCTGGTTCATGCGCTCTCCTACACCCGCCCGCCGTCCGCCTCCACCGGCCGCCGCGCGGCATCCTCCTCCTCTTCCTCCTCCGCCATGCGCAGGATATCGGCGCGCAGCAGCCGCTCCATGGTCTCGCGGGAGTCGCGGGAGGCCAGGATGTAGCGCTCCTCCTCTCCCACCAGCGGGGCGAGCTTCTCGAACGATTCGCGGTCGTGCTCGCGGAACAGGATGGCCGATTTCAGGGCCCGCCGCTCGGGCACGCCCAGGCGAACCAGCGCCTGGCGGCCGAAGTTCAGGGCGCTTTCGAATGTCTCGCGCTCCACCGCCGTCGCGCCGTGGCGCAGCAGCTCGTAGGCGTGGCGCCGGTCGTAGGCGCGGGCCAGGATCGGCAGGTCGGGGAAGGCCTCGCGGGCCGCCTCCGCCAGCTCGACGGCCTTGTCGCGGTCGTCGATGGCCACCAGCAGCAGCTTGGCCTTTCCGGCGCCTGCGGCGCGCAACAGGTCGAGGCGGCTCGCGTCGCCGTAGTGCACCCGCCAGCCGAACCGGCGCAGCAGGTCGATCTGCTCGATGCTGGCCTCCAGGGTCACCACCCTGAAGCCGTTGGCCATCAAGAGGCGCGCGGCGATCTGGCCGAAGCGGCCGAAGCCGGCGACGATCACGTCCGGATCGCGCTCGTCGAACGGCAGGCGCTCGGGCTCGTCGCGCGGCCGCACCCGGCTCAGCAGCAGCCGGTCGAAGCCCGACATCAGGAGCGGCGTGGCCGCCATCGAGACCGCCACCACAGCCGCGAACAGCCGCGACAGCTCCGGCGGCAGCACCTGGGCGCCAGCCGCGAAGCCCAGCAGGACGAAGGCGAATTCTCCGCCCTGGGCCAGCGCCACGCCCACCGTGGCGGCCGTCCGCGCCGGCGTGCGGAAGAGCCGCGCGGCGCCGTACATGGCGAGCGCCTTCAGCGCCATCAGGGCGGCGACCAGGCCTGCCACCAGCCAGGGCTTGGCGGCGACCAGGCCGAGGTCCAGGCCCGCGCCCACCGTGATGAAGAACAGCCCCAGCAGCAGGCCGCGGAACGGCTCGATGTCGGTCTCCAGCTCGCGGCGGAACTCGCTCTCCGCCAGCACAACCCCGGCCAGGAACGCCCCCAGCGCCGGCGACAGGCCCACCGCCTCCATCACCGCGGCGACGCCCACCACCAGCAGCAGGGCGGAGGCGGTGAAGATCTCGCGCAGGCGGGCGGCGGCGATGAAGCGGAACACCGGCTGGGTCAGGTAGCGGCCGCCGAAGATCACCGCGGTGACCGCGGCCATCACCGCCAGCGCCCGCTGCCAGCCGGGCAGGCCGGCCAGCAGGCTGTGGTCGGCTGGCCCGCCCGCGCCGTGGCCCAGCAGCGGCAGCAGGGCGAACAGCGGGATCACCGAGAGGTCCTGGAACAGCAGCACGCCGAACGCCGCCTCGCCGACCGCGCCCTGCCGCAGGCCCTTCTCGTCCAGGCTCTGCAGCACGATGGCGGTGGACGACATGGCCAGGATCAGGCCGGCCGCCAGCGCCGTGCGCCAGTCCAGCCCCAGCGCCGCCGCGGCCGCGGCCAGCAGGCCCGCCGCGCCGAGCATCTGGGCCGCGCCCAGGCCGAATATCGCCGTCTTCATGCGCCAGAGCAGGGCGGGGCGGACCTCCAGCCCGATCAGGAACAGCAGGATCACGACGCCGAACTCGGCGAAGCGCTGCACCTCCTCCGGCGCGCCGGCGAGGCCCAGGGCGTGCGGGCCGACCGCCACGCCCGCGATCAGATAGCCCAGCACCGCGCCGAAGCCGAGGCGCTTGGCGATCGGGACCGAGATCACGCCCGCGGCCAGATAGACCAGGGCTTCGAGGAGCACTCCGTTCATCGCGACCTGGGGAAACCTCGGACCTGAAGGGGCGCAGTGGAGCCCGGCTGGCGTCGGCTTGCACGTCTTTTCTGACGACAGGACGGCGTCGGGTTGCCCGCTGGGCAGAATGCCTCTAGCTCGACCGCGGACCCCACGGAGGTGAGCTCGATGACTTGGTTCAGGGTCGCGGGCCTTGCCGCCTGCGCGCTCGCGGCCTGCGCCACCGGCCGCGCATCGGCCGAAGACCGCCCGGTCGGCGCCGGCGAGGAGACCTGGGCTGTCCACGGCCAGGCGACCCTCGTCCTGCAGGGCCATGACGCGTTCCGCTCGCCCTACCAGGGGCCGAACAGCCTCGCGCCGCAGGCGATGGCCCGCGAGACGTTCGACATGACCCTTTATCTCGGGGTACGGCCCTGGGCGGGCGCCGAGATCTGGATCAACCCCGAGCTCGACCAGGGCTTCGGCCTCAGCAACACCCTGGGCGTGGCCGGCTTCCCCAGCGGCGAGGCCTACAAGGTCGGCAAGCGCAATCCCTATCCGAAGCTGCCGCGCCTCTTCCTGCGCCAGACCATCGACCTGGGCGGCGCGCGCGAGACGGTCGACCCTGACCTCAACCAGCTGGGCGGCAGCCGGACCGCGGACCGGCTGGTGCTGACGGTGGGCAAGTTCAGCGTGGTGGACGTCTTCGACACCAACCAGTACGCCCACGATCCGCGCAGCGACTTCCTCAACTGGGCCCTTATCGACGCCGGAACCTTCGATTACGCCGCCAACGCCTGGGGATACACCTATGGCGCGGCCGCCGAGCTCTATCGCGGGCGCTGGACGGCGCGGGCCGGCGCCTTCGACCTCTCGAAAGTGCCGAACAGCGCCCGGCTCGACGCCACCTTCGACCAGTTCCAGCTGGTGGCGGAACTGGAGGAGCGCCACCAGATCGCCGGCCGGTCCGGCAAGCTCAAGCTCACCGTCTTCGAGACCCGCGGGCGCATGGGGCGGTTCGACGACGCCATCCGCCTGGCCCAGGCGTCGGGCGCGCCGGCCGACATCGCGGCGGTGCGCCAGTACCGCAGCCGCCGCGGGGTGAGCTTCAACCTCGAGCAGCAGCTCTCCGTGGATGCGGGGCTCTTCCTCAAGGGTGGCGTCGGGGGCGGCGAGGTCGAGCCCTACGAGTTCGCCGACATCGACCGCACGCTCGCGGCTGGCGTCTCGGTCAAGGGCGGGCGCTGGGGCCGCTCCGACGACACCTGGGCGATCGCCGGCGCGGTCAACGCGATCTCCGGCGTCCACCAGCGCTTCCTCGACGCGGGCGGCGCGGGCATCCTCGTCGGCGACGGCCAGCTGCCGCACCCGGGCGACGAACAGATCCTCGAGACCTACTATGACCTCGCGCTCGGCAAGCCGCTCCACGTCGGTCTCGACTATCAGTTCGTGAACCACCCCGCGTACAACCGCGACCGTGGGCCCGTTTCGATCGGCGCGGTGCGCCTGCACGCCCAGTTCTAGGGTCCGAACGGCCCCCCTTAGACTAGAAGCTCTTTGTCGCTCCGAAGAACAGCCCGCGCCGGGGCCCGAACTGCGGGGCGCCGACGCCCACGCCGCTGCCGTCGCGGATCTGGTACTTCCGGTCCAGCAGGTTGACCACGTCGGCCCGCAGCGTCAGCCGGCCCACCCGGGCCGCATCGAGCGTGTGGGAGACGCCGAGGTTGACCTGGGTGTAGGCCGCCAGATGGCCGCTGTTGGGCGCCGCCCCGTCCGGCGTGCTGCGCAGGCCCGAGCCGTAGAGCAGGTCGGCCGAGAGCGTCGTGGCGCCCAGGTTCCAGGTCCCGCCCGCCGAGGCGGTGTAGGTCTGGTCGTGGTCCAGGTAGATGAAGTGACTCTGGATATAGGCCAGCTCGGCGGGGTCGAAGTTGAACTGGCTGGAGACGATGTCGCGGCCCTTGGCCTGGGCGGCGGCGAAGTTGGCGTAGGCCGTGAAGGGGCCATGCGCATAGTTGATGCTGAACTCCACGCCCTTGGCGTAGCCCTCGCGGTAGTTGAACGGCGTCAGGATGATGGGCGCGCCGAACTGGCCCTCGTCCAGCAGGTTGCGGGCCTTCTTGTAGTAGGCGTCCAGCCCGAGGGTCAGCGGGCCCGCCTTCTGCTGCACGCCCACGTCGAAATAGTGGTCGCGCTCGCTCAGCGGCGCATCGTTCTGCATGCCGGGCGCCTGGGCGGTGGTGTTCTGGAATCTCGCCACCGTCTCGCTGGCCACCAGCTCGAACGGCGGCGGGGTGAAATAGCGCGCATAGCCGAAGTGCAGGGTGGTCGTGTCGGTCGCCCGCCACACCAGGTTCAGCCGCGGCGACAGCTGGTGTTCGCTGCGCAAGGCGTTCACCGCATCGAAGCGCAGGCCGTAGTTCACGGTGACCGCCCCGCCGATCTTCCACTCGTCCTGCAGGAAGGCGGACCAGGTCCAGGCCCGGTCCCGGCGGTCGTCGACGATGGTGATCGGCTGGTCCGAGAGCTGGGCGCCTGCATCGTCGGTCGGCAGCACCTGGGACGAGGTGTCGCTGGTCGTGCGGTCGGTCTGGACGATGATCCCGCCGCGCAGGGTGTGGTCGTCGGAGACGTCGTAGGCGCCCTCGACCTGGGTCCCCAGCGACAGGTCGGTCTTGCGCGCCCGCTGGGCGATCCCGCCGTACAGCAGCTCGCCCAGCACGTCGGGCGTGTAGGTGAGCGTCGAATAGCGGCCGAACAGCGAGGCCTGCAGGGTCAGGTCGTCGGCGGTCTTCAGCCAGCTTGCGATGGCGTAGGTGGTGCCCTCGCGCTGGCGCTCGTTCAGCCGCTCGCTCGGGAAGGCGCTCTGGCCATTGACCACCAGGCCGAGGTCCGGCTGCAGGCCTGCGGAATTGGGGATCTGGAACCGCTGCTGCGACGTGCCGAGGATCAGGGAGACGCGGCTGGTGTCGTCCAGGATATGGTCGAAATAGCCGAAGCCCTGCACCTGGTCGGAGTGGTCGTGCAGCGGCGTGGCCCGGCCGTCGGGGCTCTCGATGCCGACGTCGGCGCCGGTGTAGCTCAGCGTGCCGTAGGCGCTGGATCGGCCCCAGGTCCCGCCGTACTCGAGGCTGGGCTCGATCCGGCCCTGCGAGCCGCCGTAGACGCCGACCCCGCCGCCCCGCGCCAGGCCGCTCTTGGTGGTGATGTTGACGATGCCGGCGGTGCGCAGGCCGTACTGGGCGGGCAGGGCGCCGGTGATCAGCTGGATGTTCTCCGCCAGCCGGGGCGAGAGGGTCTGGCTGAACACCGCCAGGCCTTCCGGCAGGATGACGTTGTTCAGCCGGTACTGGATGTCGCCGTGCTCGCCGCGCACGTGCAGCTGGCCGAAGCTGTCCTGGGCCACGCCCGGGGTCTGCAGCACTACCTGGTTCAGCTGGGCGTTGGCCCCGCTGGGCAGGTTGGCGATCAGGGCGGAGGGCACGGAATAGCTGGTGGCGCCGAGCGCCGGCTCGATCTGCTCGCGAGCCGCGTCGAGTCGTCGGGCGGTGACGACGATCTCGGCGGCGGTGCGTTCGCCGCCCGCTGCGCCGGAGCTTGCGCCTGCGCTCTGGGCCAGGGCCGGTGGGCCGGCCAGCGCCGCGGTCGCGCCGAAGAACGTCGCGCCGAGAAACAGGGTCTTGCGCCGCACTCTTCCCCTCCGAAGCCGGCTCAGCTCAGGCGGGCCTGTTATGATATAACATACGCGAGCGTCAAGCCGCGCTCGGCGCAAGCGCATCCAAGGCCTGCAATTCGTCGTATCCTGGGCAGTTCCGGAGGTTCCGATGCACAGACGTTTCATGACTGTCACATGCGCCGCCGTGCTGTTGGCGGCCTCCGCCGCGCCCGCGGCGGCGGCGCTGAAGACGGCGGTCTTCGCCGGCGGCTGCTTCTGGTCGGCCGAGCACGACATCGAGGGCACGCCCGGCGTGGCCAAGGTGGTGGTCGGCTATTCCGGTGGGAGCCTGCGCAACCCGACCTACGGCGACCACCAGGGCCATCTGGAATCCATCCAGGTGACCTACGACCCGGCGAAGATCAGCTATCCGCAGTTGGTCGACGCCTTCTTCCACCACATCGACCCGACCGATCCCGATGGCCAGATCTGCGACAAGGGGCCGTCGTACCGCACCGCCGTCTTCGTCACCTCGCCGCAGGAGCGGGCCCAGGCCGAGGCGGTGAAGGCCCAGGTCGCAAAGGCGCTCGGCCAGCCGGTCGCGACCCGCATCCTGCCGGCCGGGGCGTTCTGGCCGGCCGAGGCCTATCACCAGGACTACGCACGCAAAAACCCGCTGAACTACATGGCCTACCGCGTCGGCTGCGGCCGCGACGCGCGGCTGAAGGCGGTGTGGCGCACGCATTAGGCGCCCCCGCCGGTTGTCGCCTGTTCGTCGGACACCTGTAACGAAAGCGTTGCGGTTACGCGCCATCTACGTCCCCGAGCTGTCAAAGCTGTGTCGACTCCTTGCGAGCTGACACGCGGGCTTGAAGGGGGATTTGATGACACGTATCCAACGGCTTACGGCCGGTGCGGCCGCTTGCGCGCTTGCCTGCGCTGCGTCCAGTGCGGTGTATGCGCAGGAGACGACCGGTGGCGTGGCTGGTTCGGTCGCCGGCGCCGGCGGCAAGCCTGTGGCGGGCGCGACGCTCGCGATAACCGACAACGCCACGAGGCAGACCGTCACCACGGTCAGCTCGGGCGATGGCTTCTACTCCCTCCGCAACCTGCCAGTCAGCGGCGACTACACTGTCAAGGCGACCACGCCCGACGGCCAGACGCGTTCGGTCAAGATCGGCCATATCCCGGTCGGCGCGCCCTACAAGCTCGACATCGATTTCGGGGCCGCGGAGGTTGAGGAACTGGTCGTCACCGGGACCCGGCAGGCGGTCGCCAATGCGACGGTACAGACCGGCCCGCGATCGAGCTTCACTGCCGCGCAAATCGAAGCTGCGCCAAGTTTCAGCCGCGACCTGCGCGACCTGATCCGCACAAACCCGTTCGTCACGATCGACCCGTCCAACTCCAACGCGGTGATCGTCGCCGGCGCCAACAACCGCACCAACACCATCTACCTCGACGGCGTGCGGCAATCGGATGACTTTGGCCTGAACGCCAGCGGCTATCCGACCCAGCGCTCACCGTTCTCGATCGACGTCGTCCAGGCCTTCAACTTCGAGGTCGCGCCCTATGACGTGCGCTACGGCCAGTTCGAAGGCGGCGTGCTCAACGTCGTCACAAAGTCCGGCTCCAACGACTTCCACGGCTCGGCCTTCTGGGAGCGTGACTCCAACTACGCCGCCGGTCATGAGATCGGGCCGAAGGTGTTCGACGGCCAGTTCGACCGGCTGGTCAACACCAAGTTCCGCGATATCAACAAGGGCTTCACTCTGGGCGGCCCGCTCTGGAAGGACCACCTGTTCTTCTTCGTGGGCTATGAGAAGTACGAGGGTGTCGGCTCCTCCGGCGGTTTCGTGCCCGGCGACGTGGCCGGCGCCAACCCGATCCCGCAGGTGCAGTCCAGCGACGTCGCCCAGGTCCAGAGCATCCTGAAGCAGAAGTACGGCTACGATCCGCTGACCTACGGCGGCGCGGGCCCGGTGACGGACACCAAGTGGTTCTCCAAGCTCGACTGGTACATCACCGACGCCCAGCACCTGACCGTTAGTTATCAGTCGACGGACGGCGTCAGCTACAACAATCCGAACGGCAGCACCGCCAACAAGATCTTGAACCTCCAGTCGAACGATTACGACCTGGAGCAGAAGTTGACCGCCTTCACGGTCAGCCTGAACTCCCACTGGTCCTCGAACCTATCGACCGAGCTGCAGTTCACCCGCAAGGTCGTGCTCACGCCAACGCTGCTCTTCACGCCCTTGTTCTCGAACTTCCAGGTCCAGCTGCCGAGCGGCGGGTCGATCTACCTGGGTCCGGATATTTCGCGCCAGGCCAATGATCTCGAGAACGTGGACCAGCAGGGCCGTATCCGGGTCAACTATACCCTGGGCGACCACGTGCTTTCTGGCGGCTACGAACACGACGAGCTGCGCGAATACGATCTGTTCGTGCAGAATGCGACGGGCACCTACGTCTTCTCGAACGGCTGCGGCCCGGGCAAGGGCCTTGCGAACGGCGTCCTCTCCAACCTTCAGGCCGGGGTGGCCTGCACCCTGACCTACGCCAACGCCTTCGACAATAACCCGAGAACGGCGGCGGGCACGGTCAACATCAAGACCGACACCTTCTATCTGCAGGACGAGTGGCGGCCGATCCCCGAGCTAACGCTGCGGGCCGGCCTGCGCTATGAGCGCTACACCACGGCCAATTTGCCGAAGTTCAACCAGCGCTTCCTGAACCAGTACGGCTTTGCCAACACCGCCACCATCGACGGCCTGGACATCTGGATGCCGCGCTTCGGCTTCAACTGGCAGCCGGATCGCACCTTGACCGTCTACGGCGGCGCGGGCCTGTTCTCGGGCGGCAACCCGGGCGTCTGGCTCTACAACTCCTTCCAGAACACCGGCAACATCGTCGGCAACTCGCGCTTCACCTGCACCACGGCCAACTGCGTGGATCCGTTGACGGGCGTTACGGGAACCTCGCTCCCGGCGTCGGCCACGACGGCGGTAACCAACAGCGCTGCGCTCGGCACCGGCAACGCCAATGCGCTCGATCCCAACTTCAAGGAGCCGTCGGTCTGGAAGCTCTCGATTGGCGCGATCAAGACGATCAACTTCTCAGACTATGGTTTCATGGGTCGCGCGGGCTCGATCCTCGGCGACAACTGGCACGTCCACTTCGACGCGCTCTACCAGAAGACCAAGGAAGGCGTGAACTTCCAGGACATCTGGGCGCAGCAGAACGTCCTGCCGACGCCGGCGCCGGACGGCCGTCCGGTGTTCGACCCGGCGCGCTACACCAACTCGCTCAACCGCGCGAGCGGCTTGGACGTCCTGCTCACCAATACCGACAAGGGCGATTCCAAGATCTTCGCCATCGGCTTCGGCAAGGATTGGGTCGAGGGCTGGGCCAAGGGGCTGAGCTTCGACTACACCTACACCCATCAGCGGGTGCGCGATGTGAGCTCGGCGACGAGCTCGGTCGCCACCTCCAACCTCAACAACATCATCGCCTCGAACGAGAATTTCCCGGATCTGGCGACCTCGAATTACGAGATCCGCTGGGAGAACAAGTTCACGCTCAGCTACCAGCACGAGTTCTTCGGCGACAACAAGACGACCATCACCCTGTTCGGCTACAACCGGGCGGGGCTGCCCTACAGCTACGCCTTCTGCAGCATCACCTCCTCCAGCTGCCAGAGCCCGTCGTTCAGCGGCCCGGCCAACCCGCTGTTCGGCACCCCGTCCACGAGCACCAACCA
>CBJNAS010000012.1:0-24398 GCA_966434565.1 uncultured Phenylobacterium sp. | reverse complement strand
CATTACGTGCCCACACCTCAGAACCTGAGCTTTCCAACGTCGGCATAGGGTCGTTCCGCCGCCTTGGGTTCAGCTCTCGCAGCCGGACAATGGGAGCGTCCGGTTTCCGGCGGAGATCAAACTCGCCGGAGCCGCCTCCAACTTCGCCGTTGAACCCTTCGCATGAATCCTGATGCTGGGCCGTTCAGCACAGGGAGCGCGCCGTGGCTTCGGAGTTCTTCGACCTTCGCGCGACGCACAATCCGCATCGCTGGTTCCTGCCGGTCACCGAGCAGGTGGTGGTCGGCCATGATGTGCGGCCGTTCCTGTTCGGCGGGGTCGGCATGGCCGCGGCGGTCCGGGCCATGGAGCGCACCACCGAGCGGCCGGCGATCTGGGCCACGGCCCAGTACCTGTCGTTCGCCAGGCTCGGGCAGGTGGTCGACCTCGACGTCTGGGTCCCGTCGGCTGGCAGGCACACGACCCAGGCTCGGGTGATCGGCCATGTGCTCGACCATGAGATCCTGACCGTCAACGCTGCGCTCGGCGAGCGCCCGGGCGAGATGGTCGGCCAGTGGCTGAAGGCGCCCAAGGTTCCGCCGCCCCAGGACTGCGAGCCGGTGGTCGACGCCCCAGGCGAGGTCAACGGCGTGCGCCAGCGCTTCGAGGTGAGGATCGCCGCCGGCCGTTACCGCAGCGACCAGGTCACCGGTCGCGGGCCCGGACGGCTGGTCGCCTGGTTCCGCACCCTGGATGGCCATCCGATCGACGCCGCCGTGCTGGCGATCGTCGCCGACTATGTTTCGGTGGCGCTCAGCGACGCGATCGGCGAAGGCGCGGGCGCGACCAGCCTCGATAACACCATCCGTTACGCCCGCATCGCGCCCACGGAGTGGCTGCTGGCCGAGATCCAGATCGAGGCGGTCGCCAAGGGCCTGGCGCACGGGGCCATGCGCCTCTTCGCCGAGGACGGGACGCTGATGGCGCTGGCCAGCCAGTCGATGATCCTGAGGCTCTGGAAGGACAATCCGGCCTGAGGCCTGTCCCGGACATGCTGGGGCGATCTCTCGGCAACCTGCCCGGCCGGCTCTGGACGCGGCCCGCGCCCTCGCTCTAAAGCGAGGCGAACGGAGCCTCCAGGGGAGGTATGAGGTAGATGGTTGCGATGACCGGATCGTCCTGCAAGCGCGCGACCTGCAAGGAGCAAGCCTGATGCAGACCTCGCTGTTGCTGGAGATGGCGTCCGACGCGGCGCCCGACCGGATCATCCTGGGCGAGCTCGCCGACGGCGTCAGCCTCGTGGAGGCGTTGGGCCGCGCCCGCGGCGGGGCCGCCTGGCTGGCCAGGCAAGGTGGAGAGACCGTCGTCTTCCTGGGTCTGAACAGCCCCTACCTGCCGGTGGTGGTGTTCGCCTCGGGCCTGATCGGCAAACCCTTCGCGCCGATCAACTACCGCCTGTCGGACGCGGAGTTGCGCAAGCTCGTGGCCCGCACGGCGCCATCGGTGGCGATCGTCGACGACGACATGCTGCCGCGCGTCGAGGGCATCGATGGCGTCCAGCTGGTCGCCGCCAGCGCCTTCCGCGCCGCCTGCGAGGATCCCGCCAGCCGCGCGGAGGAATTGCCCTACGCCGATCCGGACATCGCCGTGCTGCTGTTCACGAGTGGCACCACCGGCGAGCCCAAGGCCGCGGTGCTGCGCCACCGCAACCTCACCTCCTACGTGATTTCCACCGTGGAGTTCCTGGGCTCGCACGAAGACGAGGCCGCGCTCGTCAGCGTGCCGCCGTACCACATCGCCGGCATCTCGGCGATCTTGACCGGGATCTACAGCGGCCGGCGCATCGTCCACATGCCGGCCTTCACGCCGGAAGGGTGGGTGGCGGCCGCGGCGCGGGAGAAGATCTCCCACGCCATGGTGGTGCCGACCATGCTGGGCCGCATCCTCGACGTGATCGAGGCCAAAGGCGAGAGGTTGCCGCACCTGAAAGCGCTCTCCTATGGCGGCGGGCGCATGCCGCAGGTGACGATCGAGCGGGCGCTGAAGCTCCTGCCGCACGTCGACTACGTCAACGCCTACGGCCTGACCGAGACCAGCTCGACCATTGCGGTGCTGGGGCCGGAGGACCACCGCGAGGCGATCGGCTCGGCCGATCCGAAGGTGCGCCGCCGGCTGGGCTCGGTGGGCAAGCCGCTGCCGACCCTGGAGCTGGAGATCCGCGGGCCGAACGGCGAGGTGCTGCCGCCCGGCGTCTCCGGCGAGATCTATGTGCGCGGCGAGCAGGTCTCCGGCGAGTACCTGTCGAAGAAGGTGATCCGCGAGGACGGCTGGTTCCCGACCAATGACGGCGGCTTCCTGGATGAGGACGGCTATCTCTACGTCGAGGGCCGTCTCGACGACGTGATCGTCCGTGGCGGCGAGAACATGTCGCCGGGCGAGATCGAGGACGTGCTGCGCCAGCATCCGAACGTCGGCGACGTGGCGGTGCTGGGCGTGCCGGACAACGAGTGGGGCGAGAAGGTGGCCGCGGTGATCGTCGCCAAGAACGGCCAGCCTTCGACCGAGGAGCTGGCCGCCTGGGTCAAGGCGCGCCTACGCTCCAGCAAGACGCCGGAGCTGTGGGAGTTCCGCGAGATTCTGCCGTACAACGACACGGGCAAGCTGCTGCGCCGGGTGCTGAAGAGCGAGCTTGCCCAGGCCGCCGGCCAGCTGGCCAGGGCCTGAGCGGAAGGGAGGCGGACGACGCCTGACGCTCTCATCTCCGCCCTCGTCGAGCTCGGCGGCGCCGGGCTCGCGGCCATCGCGCTGGAGGCCGGCCGGTTTCCTGAGGTTCCGGACGGCGTGGGCGCGGTCCGCGTGGGCGTGCACCGCCAGGGGCCGTTGCCGGGCGGCGGCGGGCTCGAAGCGTTCGACGTCCTGCTGAGCGCGTGGCCCGGTGCGCCGCGGCCCTGGGTCGGCATGGCGCCGAGCGAGCTCGATCCGATGCTCGCGCGCCTGCAGGCGGCGGTCGCCGCCCAGCCGGTCGCGGCGGCCGTGGCGGCCCAGCTGCTGCGCATGACGCTCGCCCTGCCGTTCGACCAGGCGCTGGTGCTGGAGTCGCTGGCCTATTCGATGCTGCTGGCGAGCGACGGCTTCAAGGCCTGGCGCGCCGCCCAGCCGCCACGCAGCCGCACGGATCTGCAGCGCCCGCGGGTCGCGGTGAGCCAAGCCGGCGATCACCTCGCGATCCGCATGACGCGGCCCCGGCTGCGCAACGCTGTCGACGCGGCGATGCGCGACGCCCTCCACGCGGCGTTCGAGGCGGCCGCCCTCGATCCCGAAGGACCGCCGATCGTCTTCACGGGGGAGGGGCCGGCCTTCAGCATCGGCGGCGACCTCGCCGAATTCGGGAGCTTCGGCGACGCCGGCCGCGCCCACCTCGTGCGCGTGCTGCGGCTTCCGGCGCGGCTGATCTGGCGCTTGCGCGAGCGGGTGACCGCCAGGGTGCAGGGGGCGGCGATCGGGGCCGGGGTGGAGATGTCGGCCGCCGCCGGGCGGCTCGTCGCCGCGCCTGACGCCTTCTTCCGCCTGCCCGAGGTGGGCATGGGCCTGATACCCGGCGCCGGCGGCACGGCCACCATAGCCCGCCGCATCGGCCGCCGGCGCGCCTGTTTCATGGCGCTCAGCGGCCTGGACGTGGATGCGCCCACGGCGCTGGCCTGGGGGCTCGCCGACGCCGTGGAGCCCTTCGCGTGAGACCGGTCGCTGGTCCGCTGCATCGGCTGATGCGCGAGATCGCCACGCGCGCCGAAGCGCTCGGCCGCAGCTTCGGGCTCGACCTCCTGCCGCTCACCAGCCGCGCCGGCCAGTTGCCGCTGGCCCGGCCCGGCCTCTGGTCGCCCAACCGGGCCTGCCGGCTGGTTCCCGCCGCGGACGGCTGGATCGCCGTCAACCTGGCGCGCGAGGACGACCGCGAGCTGATCCCGGCCTGGCTGGGCGCGCAGCCCGCGGAAGAGCCCTGGGCCGCGGTGCAGGCGGCGGCGCGAGCCAGGCCCTGGCGGGACCTCGTGGAAGCCGCGCGGCCGCTCGGCCTGCCGATGGCGGGCGTGGGCGAGATCGCCGCGGCCTCCACCGAGCCCCCGCTCGCGCGGGCCGGGCGGCCGGGCGGAGTCCGGCATCAAGCCCTGCGCGTCGTCGACCTCTCCAGCCTCTGGGCCGGGCCGCTGTGCGGGGCGGTGCTGGCGGGCTTGGGCGCGGAGGTGAGCAAGGTGGAGAGCCGGCGGCGCCCAGACCCGGGGCGGACGGCGACCCCGGAGTTCTTTCGGCGGCTGAACCATGCCAAGGGCGAGCTCTCGCTCGACTTCGCCGCGGCCGGTGATCTCGCGCGTTTGCGCCAGATGATCCTCGACGCCGACCTCGTCATCACCAGCGCCCGGCCACGGGCCTTCGAGCAGCTGGGCCTGGCGCCCCGAAGTGTCTTCGCAGAGCGACCCGACCTCGTCTGGGTGGCGATCAGCGGCTACGGCTGGATCGGCGAGGCGGCCGAGCGGGTGGCTTTCGGCGACGACGCGGCGGCGGCGGGCGGACTGGTCGCCTGGACGGCGCGCGGCCAGCCCCGGTTCCTGGGCGACGCGCTCGCCGACCCGCTGACCGGGCTGGCCGCCGCGGCGGGCGCGCTCAAGGCGCTGGCGGAGGGCGGCGGGGTGATCGTCGACGCCGCGCTGGCCCGCACCGCCGCCGGCGCCGCCGCCGAGCTCGGCTTGCGGAAGGCGGCGTGATGACGCCCCGCGGGCTCACCCTGCGCAATGTGGATGTGGCCGGCCGGCCTGGCCTCGACGTGCGGCTGGAGAATGGCCGGATCGCCGCGATCGGAGAGCGGCTGGCGGGCGAAGGCGACGATTTCGACGGCCGCGGCGGCGCCCTGATCCCGGGGCTGGCGGACCACCACGTCCACCTGCTGGCCACCGCCGCCCAGGCCCAGTCCCTGCGGCTGGAGGGCGCGGGCGACGCGGCGGGGTTCGAGCGCGCTCTCCGTGCGGCGCTCGCCGTGCGGCCCCCGGGCGCCTGGCTGCGGGCGACCGGCTATCACGAACGGATCGCCGGCGACCTCGACCGCGACGTCCTCGATCGCCTCGCCCCTGACCATCCGCTGCGGGTCCAGCACCAGACCGGCGCGCTGTGGGTGCTGAACAGCCGCGCGCTCGCGGTCCTGGCGGGCGAGGATCCGCCGCGCGAGGCCGAGCGCGACGCGGCCGGCCGGCTCACCGGACGCATCTGGCGGGGGGACGCCTGGCTGCGCGCGCGGCTGGCCGCCGACCCGCCGGATCTCGCGCCGCTCGGGCGGCGGCTGGCGGCCTGCGGGATCACCGGCCTCACCGACGCCAGCGCCACGATGGACGCCGCGGCGGCCGGGATTCTGGCCGGGGCCAGGCGCGCCGGCGACCTGCCGCAGCGGCTGATGCTGATGAGCGCGGGCCCGCTGGCGACGCCGGCGGACGGCGCCTTCCATGTGGGTGCGGTCAAGGTCCTGCTGGACGACGCGCGCCTGCCCGAGCTGGACGCCTTCGTCGCCACCATCGAAGGGGCGCGGCCGCAGGGGCGGGCGGTGGCGGTCCATTGCGTGACCGCCGGCGAGCTGGCGCTGACGCTGGCCGCCTTCGAGATCGCCGGCGCGCGGCCCGGGGACCGGATCGAGCATGGCGGGGTGATCCCCGCCGACGCGATCCCCACGCTGCGACGCCTGGGCCTCACCGTGGTCACCCAGCCGGCCTTCGTGCTGGAGCGCGGCGACCGCTATCTCGCCGAGGTCGAGGCCGGCGAGCACGAGGATCTCTATCGCTGCGCCTCGCTGCTGCGCGCCGGTGTGCCGCTGGGGGCCAGCTCGGACGCGCCCTACGCCACCCCCGATCCCTGGACCGGGATCGCCGCGGCCGCAGCCCGCCGAACGCGGGAAGGGCGGCTGCTCGGCCCGGACGAGCGGGTCGATCCGCTGACCGCGCTCGGCCTCTATCTCGGAAGCCCGGCGAACCCCGGCGGCCCGCCGCGCCAGGTCGCGCCCGGAGCGACCGCGGACCTCTGCCTGCTGAGGGCTCGCCTGGACGAGGTGCTCGCCAGCCCCGACGCGGCGCAGGTCCGCGCGACGATCATCGCGGGCGAGATGGTGTTCGTGCAAGGATAGGGAGCGAATTCGCCGCCCAACGCCGCGACGGAGGGGGCGTTCCATTCGCCGGCGGGAGCGCTATGACGAGCCTCAAGCTGTCGGAGGGGGCCGTTGTCGACACCGCTCTCGCGTGCGCCTTTGCGTTCGCTCGTGTTGCTGTGGTTGGGCTGGGCGGTGATCGTCCTGGGATTCCAGGCGGTC
Organism: uncultured Phenylobacterium sp.; assembly: GCA_966434565.1. Taxonomy (GTDB): domain Bacteria; phylum Pseudomonadota; class Alphaproteobacteria; order Caulobacterales; family Caulobacteraceae; genus Phenylobacterium. The sequence goes on along the minus strand of CBJNAS010000012.1, from coordinate 18,079 downwards.
GCGCCGGGCCGCTTCGCGCTCGAACGGCCGGATCACGCCACGCCATGGACCGCCGACGAGACGCAGGCCGATAGCCACCAGGCCCAGCCCTATCTGCTTGACCCGTTCATGAACGCCCAGGTCGCCTGGGATTCCGAGTTCTACATCTCCATCGCCCTGCACGGTTACGACGACCCGCAGATGCGCTCGGTCGCGCCGGGCTCGGAGCTCGGCGGTGTGACGCTCGGGCCGCACGGCGCCCACCCGACCTGGACCTCGGTGAACTACGCCTTCTTTCCCGCCTATCCCTTCGCCATGCGCGCGCTGGCCGGGCCGCTGACGCTGCTGCGGCTGGATCCGGTGGCGACGCTGACCCTGGCTGGGGTGATCATCTCCCTGCTCGGCGCGCTGGCGGCGATGGCGGCCATCGCCGACCTCGCCGCCGGGCCGGAAGACGCCGGGAGCGGCGAGGGGCTGCGCGCCGCAGCCTATCTGCTGGTCTGGCCGGCGAGCTTCTTCCTGGCGCAGGTCTACACCGAGGGCCTGTTCCTGGGCCTCTCCTTCGGCGCCCTGGCGCTCGCCCGGCGGCGGCTGTGGCTGCCGGCCGGGCTCTGCGCCCTCGCCGCCGCCTGGACCCGCTCGACCGGCGCGCTGCTCGTGCTGCCGCTCGCCTGGATCTGGCTGGAGGGCGGCGGGCTGCGGCGGCTGCGCGAGCGCCCGCTCTCCACGGAGCTCGTGGCGCTCGCCGCCGTGGTCGCGCCGGCTGCGGCCTATCTCGTCTGGCGGGCGGTCTTCGGCGTCCGCTTCGAGTTCATCGAGACCCGCTTCTTCGGCCGCGGGCTGTTCTGGTTGGAGCTCACCTGGAATTCCTGGCGCGAGGCGCTCGATTGGGTGCGCACCGGCGATCCGCAGGCGCGCGCCTACTATCTCGTCGAGGTCTGGGGCGTGGCGGCGGGCGTGCTGGCCAGCCTGCTCCTGCTCCGGCGCGACCCGCCGCTGGCGCTCTACGGCCTGGCGATCCTCGGGGTGGCCCTCACCAGCGGCGCGGCCCAGGGCATGCACCGCTATGTGCTGAGCCTGCCCGCCCTGTTCCTGGTTCCGGCGAGGCTGGGCCGCCAGCCGGTGTTCGACCGGCTCTGGACGCTGGGCAACACGCTGGCCATGGCGGTGATGGCGCTGGCCTTCTCCTACGACTACTGGGCCGGCTGAGGTTCAAGGTTCAGGCGATCGGATTGAGCGCCTCCTCCAGCGCCGCCTCCTTCTCGGTCGGCGTGAGATGTCCGCCGCGCTTCTCGCGCATCAGCAGGACGAGGGCGCCGCCCACCAGGCAGATCGCGCCCAGGCTAAGCATGGCGGGGGAATAGCTGCCGGTGGTCTCCCGCAGCTTGGCGACGATCGCCGGGGCCGCCGAGTTGATCGGCAGGAAGAGCATGAGGGCGCGGAAGGCGCGGCCGACGCCGCTCGTGTTCGGTTTCGCCCGGCGGATCAGCGAGCGAAGTCCGGAAGGCTGATTCGCGCCGCGGCGGCGCCCAGCTTGTCGCGGGCGACGCTGGCCAGCACGTGGCCGACGCACTCCGGCCGCGCTCCGAGCGCGGCGAGGAAGCCGCCCCAGCCGCGGTCGCGCTTGCGGTCGAGCGCCTCGCGCAGGGCGAGGTTGTTGCGGGTCGTGCGGATATAGCCGGCGAGCGCCGGGGCGGCCCGGGGCGCCTGGTCGCGCAGCTCCAGCAGGGCTGCGTAAAGGGCGGCGATGTCATGCGTGCGGTGGCGAGCGCTGAGAGAATCGGGGTGCTGCACCGCGCAATAGCCGCAGGGCCCCACCACGCGGAGCACGCCGCCGCCCAGGAGCAGGCGGGCGTAGTAGAGCACGTCCTCGCCCAGCCGCAGCCGCTCGTCGTAGCGGACGCCCAGCCGCTCGGCGGTGGCGCGCCGGATGATCGGCTTCAGGAAGCCGAGCTCGCGCCGATAACGGTCTGGCCGGGGCAGGTTGCCTTCCATAAAGGCGGCGAAGCTGATGTCGCGCGGCGGGGCGAAGTCGGCCGGCAGCAGTCGCCCATAGGCCGTCTCCTCGGCCATCTCGCGGCAGAGGACGATGTCGTCGGCCAGCAGGTCCCAATCGTCGCCAGCCGCCGCGAACATGCGTTCCAATCTTCGCTCGCCGAAGAAGTCGTCCGCGTCCAGAACGCAGAAATAGGGCGCCCGGGACGCGTCGATCGCCAGGTTGCGGCCGAAGGCGGGGCCGTGGTTGCTTGCCAGCCTGTACACCTTCAGCCGGCCCGAGCCGTCGTCGCAGGCGCGGGCGACCTCGGCGGTGTCGTCGTTCGAGCCGTCGTCGACGAAGACCACCTCGGAAGCCAGGCTCTGGGCGAGGGCGGAGCGCACGGCCGCGGCCGCGGTGCCCGCGGCATCCTTGGCGGTGATGACGACGGCGACCTCTGGAGCTTGCACCGGCTTCCCCTTGCGAGCGCAGAAACGCCGAGCGCTGCGGTAGGGTTGCGCCGCCCGTCCTTCGGCCACGCTTCGGCGCGTGCGGCGCGCGATACTACAAGTAGAATTCACGGATGCAGGACCGGTCTCGTTCGATTCGAAGTTCGCAGGTGTTTCGGCGGCCGGCCTGCGCCAAGGCGCCGCTGTTCGCCGCCGCCGCCTTTGCCGCCGCAGCGAGCGCAGCGGCCGCCCAGACCCAGCCGGTCCCTTCGACGGCCCAGGCGGTCCCCTGGCGCAACGCCGCTGCGACCGCCAGCGAGCTCGTCCCCATAGCGGCGGCCGGCGAGGTGGTGGTCACCGCACGCCACCGGATGGAAAACGTCCAATCCGTGCCCGCGACCGTCTCGGTGGTCGGCGGCGACTTCATCGCCAGGACCAACACCACCCAGGTCGCACAGTTGGTCCGCTACCTGCCGAGCGTCCAGTTCGCTTTTTTCAATCCCAGGAACTCGAGCCTGAATATCCGCGGCCTCGGCAATGCGACCGGCGTGGCCAGTGACGGGATCGAGCCCGGCGTCGGCTTCTACGTCGATCAGGTCTATTACAACCGGCCGGCGATGACGACCTTCGACCTCGTCGACATCGACCAGGCGGAAATCCTCGAAGGCCCGCAAGGCACGCTGTTCGGCAAGAACACCACCGCCGGCGTCGTCAACATCACCACCGCCAGCCCGACTTTCACGCGCCAAGCCAAGCTGGAGCTCAGCGGCGGCGAGTACGGTTACTATGTCGCCAAGGGCGCGGTCTCGGGGCCGCTGGCGGACAATGTGCTGGCCGGCCGGCTCTCGCTCGCGACCTCCCGGCGCGAAGGCCTGGCGACCAACGACGTCAACGGCGAGGGGGTGAACGGCTATCGGAATATCACCGCGCGCGGCCAGCTGCTCTACACGCCGACCTCCAACCTGAAGGTCCGGGTCATCGCCGACTATAGCCGCCAGAGCAGCAACTGCTGCTACCAGGCGCTGAGCGGCGTCGTCTCGCCACCGAACGGCAAGAACTTCCTGACTTACGCCGGACACTTCGGCTACACGCCCGTAGTCGATCCCTTCGATCGCCACGTCGCCGCCAACGACCCGGTCTTCGGCCGGCAGGAGACCGGCGGCGCCTCGATCCAGGCGGACTGGACCCTGCCGGACGCCATCCTGACCTCCATCACCGCCTGGCGGTTCTGGAACTGGTGGCCCAGCAACGACGTCGACAACTCGCCGCTCTCGGTCGTCCGTCAGGCGAACGTCCTCGACCATCAGCGCCAGTTCACCGAGGAGCTGCGCATCGCCTCGGCGGGGAACAAACGGATCGACTACGTCGGCGGCCTCTATCTGTTCCGGGAGCAGATCCGCGGCGATTCCCAGCAGCGCTACGGCGACGCGGCGACCTATTTCCTGCTGAGTCCGGCGCTGCCGTCCGCCATCCTCGACGGCTATGGCCTGTTCTCGGACGCCACCAACAACACCTGGAGCTATGCCGCCTTCGGCCAGGCCACCTGGCGCATCACGCCCAGGTGGAGCCTGACGGGCGGCCTGCGCTACACCTACGACCACAAGACCGGCCGGTTCGACCAGTCGGTGAACGGCGGCGTTGCGCTGACCGGGCCCCTGGCGCAGCTCGCCCCGCTGCGCCTGGCCATCGCCGCGCCGACGAGTCTCAAGGCCACCCTCGACAAGGGCAAGGTCTCGGGCGCGGTGAACCTGTCCTACCAGGTCACTGTCGACATCCTGACCTATGTGACCTTCGCCCACGGCGCGCGCTCGGGCGGCATCAACCTGACCCAGATCCCCGCGGGCGCGTCGACGGTCGTGGCGCCGGAGACCATCGACAGCGCCGAGCTGGGGGCCAAGACGCGGTTCTTCGACCACCGGCTGACGCTCAACGGCGCGTTGTTCTACGAGTGGGACAAGAACTACCAGGGCACGGTGACGGTGATCGGCACCACGCGCACCTACCTGGCCAATGTTCCCAAGGTGGAATCCAAGGGCGTAGAGCTCAGCCTCAAGGCGGAGCCCACCGACAACCTGTCGCTCTATGCCTCCGGCGCGTACGACAACGCGACCTTCGTCTCGTTTCCGAACGCGCCGTGCGGCCTGGAGAACGCGACCAGCGCCAACTGCAGCCTGACCGGGCGGCCGCTGCTCGGCGTGCCGCTCTGGTCGGCGGCTGTCGGCGGCGAGTACCGCCATCCGCTGACGCTCGGCTCCCGCGAGCTGGAGGCCTATGTGGCGCTCGACGACACCTTCCGCTCGTCCATCTACAGCAGCGGCACGGTTTCCATCTACACGCGCCTGCCGAGCCTCGACGTCCTCGACGCGCGGCTCGGACTGCGCGCGGCGGACGGCCGCTGGGACGCCTGCGTCTGGGGCAAGAACGTGACCGACAAGAACTACTTCATCTCGCAGGGGGCGGGGATCGGCAGCACCGGGGCGCTCTATGCCGCGCTCGGCGATCCGGCGACCTACGGCGTGACCCTGCGCGCCCGCTACTGAAGAGGTTTCAGCGCCAGGTGCAGGACCTGGTTGAGGCTGTCGCCGAGGGCCCGTCAGGGCGCCCGTTTATCGCCCCTTCAGCGCAGAAGATCCGTGACCGTGGCGGTGATGCAGGTCCGGATAGTGCGGGTGGCGGTGGCGCAGCGGCGCGTGCCGATGCCGGTGGGTGTGCGGCTCGCCTTTCGGATCGAGAGGTCCGTGCGCATGCCGGTGGTGCTCGTCATGGACGTGCCGGTGCTCGTGCTCGACCGGCTCGTGCTGGTGTTCGTGCTCATGCTGTTCCGACAGGTGCAGCCCGACGCCGAGCGCCATCAACAGGGCCGCGCTGACCAGCTGAACGGTGATCGGCTCGCGGAACAGCAGGATGGATAGCACGGCGCCGAGGAAGGGTGCGGTGGAGAAATAGGCCCCGGTCCGGGCGGTTCCGAGGTGGCGCAAGGCGAGCACGAACAGCACCAGGCTCACGCCATAGCCGAAGAAGCCGACAACGCCGGCGGCCAGGATGGCCGAGGTCGCAGGCAGGGCCGCGCCATGCAGCAGCCCCAGCCCCAGATTGGCCGCGCCCGCGGCGAGGCCCTTGATCGCGGCGATCTGCACCGGATCGGCGGAGGAGAGCTTGCGGGTCAGATTGTTGTCGACGCCCCAGGCGACGCAGGCGCCGACGATCGCCAGCGCCCCCAGACCCACGCCGGCGGGACCGCCCTGCCAGGATAGCAGGCCCGCGCCCAGCAGGATCGCCAGCGCGCCGAGCAGAAGCCGACGGTCGACGCTCTCGCGAAACGCCAGCCAGGCGATGGCCATGGTCGCGAGGCCTTCGACGTTGAGCAGCAGGGCGGCGGCCGAGGCCGGCGTCTGCGAAAGCCCGATCATCAGCAGCAAGGGGCCCGCCATGCCGCCGGCCAGGACGACGAGGGCCAGCCAGGGCAGGTCACTGCGGCGAAGGGGGGCTTCGCTCTTCGGCGTGGCGGTGAAGCGCGCGGCGAGCATCACCGCGCTCAAGCCCAGGCCGGAGCCCAGGTAGAGCAGTCCGGCCAGAAGCCAGGGATCGGCGCCGGCGCCCAGCAGCAGCTTCGCCAGAGGCGTGCTGGCGCCGAACAGGGCGGCCGAGGCCAGGCCCATCAGCGGACCCGGCAAGGCGGACGATTTGCGCAACAGGGCCTGTTCCTCCCGGTCGGGATCAGCCGGCGGACTTTGATTGGGCGCCGGCGCATGGATGTCATAGACTTTCCACTCCGGGCCGTCGCGGGTCGCCCGGCCACAGACGCCTGCGTCCAAGAACCCACTCTTTGGACACCTCGCGGCGCGCCCCCCCCGGCGTGGCTGGGAGCCGCGCTGAAGCTCACGAATCGCCAGTGAGCGAGCCTCACCGAAGGCGTGAGGCGATCTGCTTGAGGGCTTGCCGATAGCCGCCGACGATCTCCCGCCAACGGAGGTGGCGGCCGCCTGTGACGAGCCGGCGGCCGCCGACCCACACGCCGTCCACGGCGCTCCTCCCTGCCGCGAAAATCCAGCGGCCGAGGTGCTCCTGCGGCGAACTCCCGAGCAGCGCCGGATGTTCGCCATCGAGGCTGATCAGGGTCGCGGGTCGGCCTGCCGCCAGTTCGAGGGGCTCGGCGCCCAGCGCCTGGCCGCCGCCCGCAAGCGCGCCGCGGTAGAGGTCATCGGCTGCGAGCACGTTTCGCCGCCGATGCAGGAGCCGCTGGCCATACTCCAGCAGGCGCAGCTCCTCGGCGGCGTCGATCAGCACGTGGGAATCGGCGCCCACGCCGAAGCGGCCGCCTGTCGCCACGAAGCGCTCGGCCGGAAACAGCCCGTCGCCGAGGTTGGCTTCCGTCATCGGGCAGAGGCCGGCGACCGCGCCGCTGGCGGCGAGCGCCGCGACCTCCGCGTCGTCCACGTGGGTCGCGTGGACCAGGCACCAGCGCGCGTCGACGGGCGCATGGTCCAGCAGCCAGGCGACCGGCCGCTCGCCTGACCAGGCGAGGCAGTCCGCCACCTCCTTCGCCTGTTCGGCGACGTGGATATGGAGCGGGCCGTGCGGCAGCAGGCCTTGCAGCCGCTCCAGCTCGTCCGGCGTGACGGCGCGCAGGCTGTGGGGCGCCACGCCCAGGACGGCGCCGGGGAGGGCGGCGATGGCGCGCTCCGAGGCCTCCAGCAGCCGGCCGTAGCCGTCGAGGTCGGTGACGAAGCGCGCCTGCGCCGTCTCGGGCCCGGCCCCCCCGAACCCCGAATGGGCGTAGAAGACGGGAAGCAGCGTCAGGTCGATCCCGGTCTCCCCCGCCGCCGCCGCGAGCGCCCCGGCCATTTCGCCCGGATCGGCATAGGACGCGCCGTCCGGCGCGTTATGCAGATAATGGAACTCGCCGACCCGCACGAAGCCGGACTGCAGCATCTCCGCGTAGGCGAGGGCGGCGATCGCCCGCAGCTCGTCCGGCTGCACGGCGCCGGCGAGCTCGTACATCCGCCGCCGCCAGAGCCAGAAGTCATCGGCCCCAGCGAGCCGCTGCTCGGCGCGGCCGGCCATGGCGCGCTGGAAGGCGTGGCTGTGCAGGTTCGCAAGTCCGGGCAGGCCGATGGCGTGGCGCTCGTCCCCGACCTGCGGGGCCACGCCGGTGAAGAGCGCGGCGATGCGCCCGTCCTCGATCGTCAGCCGCACCGAGCTCGCCCAGCCGTCGGGCAGCAAGGCGTCGGCGAACCAGAGGAAGGATCCGTGCATGCCGTGGCATGATGCGCCCCTCCGTTGTGATCGTCTCTGGCGCAATGCGCGCTTGGCGACGCTGGGGCCGGAGCGGCCGGGCGTGGGCCTGATCGACGACGGCGTCGTCGCGGCGCGCGCCGGGCGGATCGTCCATTGCGGCCCGGAGCGCGAGGCGCCCGAGTTCCAGGCCGAGGAGGCCCTGGACTGTGAAGGCCGGCTGGTCACGCCGGGGCTCATCGATCCCCACACCCATCTGGTCCATGCGGGCGACCGGTCGCGCGAGTTCGAGCTGCGGCTGCAGGGGCGCAGCTACGAGGAGATCGCCCGCGAAGGCGGCGGAATCCTCTCCACCGTGCGGGCCACGCGCGCCGCCGGCGAGGACGCCCTGGTGGCCGCGGCGCTTCCGCGGCTCGATGCGCTCATCGCCGAAGGCGTCACGACGATCGAGATCAAGTCCGGCTATGGCCTCGGCCTCGAAGCCGAGCTGAAGCAGCTCCGCGCGGCCCGGGCGCTGGCGGCGCGGCGCGCGGTGACCGTCGTGCCGACCTTCCTGGGCGCCCACGCCCTGCCGCCCGAGTTCCAGGGTGATCCGGACGGCTACATCGACCTGGTCTGCGAGGTGATGATCCCGGCGGTCGCGCGCGAGGGGCTGGCCGAGGCGGTGGACGCCTATTGCGAAACGATTGCCTTCACACCCGCGCAGGTCCGCAGGGTGTTCGAAACCGCCCGACGGCATGGGCTCGCGGTGAAGCTCCATGCCGAGCAGCTCTCGAACCAGGGGGGCGCGGCGCTGGCCGCCGAGCTCGGCGCGCTTTCGGCGGACCATCTCGAGCACCTGCAGCCGGCGGACGCCGCCCGTATGGCTGTGGCCGGCGTGACGGCGGTGCTGCTGCCGGGCGCTTTCTATTTCCTGCGCGAGAGTCGGCCGCCGCCGGTCGAGGCGCTGCGCGCGCACGGCGTGCGGATCGCGCTGGCCACCGACTGCAATCCGGGGACTTCGCCGCTGACCTCGATCCTGCTGGCGATGAACATGGCGGCGACCCTGTTCCGGCTCACCGTCGAGGAATGCCTCGCCGGCGTGACGCGCGAGGCGGCGCGCGCGCTCGGGCGGCTGGACGAGACGGGCACGCTGGAGGCTGGCAAGCGGTGCGACCTGGCGATCTGGAACGCCGAGCGGCCCGCCGAGCTGGTCTGCCCTATCGGTTTCAATCCGCTGCACGCGCGGGTCTGGAGAGGCCGATGATCGAGACTCTCCGACCCGGCGCGGTCAGCCTGGGGCAATGGCGCCGCATCTACCGGGGCGCGGCCGCCGCCCTCGACCCCTCGGCCATGCCGGCGGTGGAAGCGGGCGCAGCCGCGGTCGAGCGGATCGTCGCGAGGGGCGAGCCGGTCTATGGCGTCAATACCGGCTTCGGCAAGCTGGCGAGCCTGCGGATTCCCGACACCGATCTTCGGGCCCTGCAGCGCAACCTCGTGCTCTCGCACGCGGCGGGGGTGGGCCCGCCGGCGCCCGCCGCGGTCGTTCGGCTGGTGGTGGCGCTGAAGCTCGCGAGCCTCGGACTAGGCGCTTCCGGCGTACGGCCGGCCACGACAGCGCTGCTGGAGGCGATGCTGGCCAAGGGCCGGGCGCCGGTCGTCCCCGCGCGCGGCTCCGTTGGCGCTTCGGGCGATCTCGCCCCGTTGGCCCACATGGCGGCGGCGATGATCGGCGTCGGGCGGATCGAGACCGAAGACGGCGTCCATCCGGCCGCCGCCGCCCTGGCCGGGGCCGGGCTGGAGCCGCTCGAGCTCGCGCCCAAGGAGGGCCTGGCCTTGCTCAACGGAACCCAGTTCAGCACCGCCTGTGCGCTCGCCGCCTTGTTCGAGGCAGAGCTGCTGTTCCAGACGGCGCTCGTCTCCGGCGCGCTTTCGACCGAGGCGGCGAAGGGCTCCGACACACCCTTCGACCATCGCATCCACGTCCTGCGCGGCCACCCCGCGCAGATCGAGACGGCCGATGCGCTGCGCGCCCTGATGGCCGGCTCGGAGATCCGCGCCTCGCACCTGGTCGGCGACCTGCGGGTGCAAGATCCCTATTGCCTGCGCTGCCAGCCCCAGGTCATGGGCGCGGCGCTGCAGGTGCTGCGCCAGGCGGCGCAGACGCTGGCCCTCGAGGCCAACGGCGTCACCGACAACCCGCTGGTGTTCGCCGATACGGGCGAAGCGCTGTCCGGCGGCAACTTCCACGCCGAGCCGGTGGCCTTCGCCGCCGACATGATGGCGCTCGCCATCTGCGAGATCGGCTCGCTGGCGGAGCGGCGCATCGCCATGCTGGTGGACCCGGCGCTGTCAGGGCTCCCGGCCTTCCTGACGCCGAAGCCCGGCCTAAACTCCGGCTTCATGATCCCGCAGGTCACGGCCGCGGCGCTGGTCTCGGAGAACAAGCAGCAGGCCTATCCCGCCAGCGTCGACTCGATCCCCACCTCGGCCAACCAGGAAGACCATGTCTCCATGGCCGCCCACGGCGCGCGGCGGCTGCTGCCCATGGCGCAGAACGCCTTGGCCATCGTCGCCATCGAGCTCCTGGCCGCGGCCCAGGGCTGCGACTTCCACGCACCCCTTCACTCCAGCGCGGTGCTCGACGCGGTCCGCGCGACTGTGCGCGCGGTGCTTCCGCCCTTGGCGGAGGACAGGCACATGGAGCCCGACATCGCCGCCGCCCTCGACCTTGTCCGCAGCGGGGCGATCACAGCCGCGGCCCAGGCGATTTCGCTGCCGACGGTGGAGGGGCAGCCGACGTGACGGACCCGATCACCTCCCGTCATGACAACAGCCGACTGATCCGCGCGCCGCGCGGCGCGGGGCTCACCGCCCGCAGCTGGCTGACGGAAGCGCCGCTGCGCATGTTGATGAACAACCTCGATCCCGAAGTCGCCGAGCGGCCGGAGGAGCTGGTCGTCTATGGCGGCATCGGCCGGGCGGCGCGCGACTGGGCAAGCTTCGACCGGATCGTGGCCGTGCTGCAGCGCCTGGGCGAGGACGAGACCCTGCTGGTCCAGTCCGGCAAGCCGGTGGGCGTCTTCCGCACCCATGCCGATGCGCCGCGCGTGCTGCTGGCCAACTCCAACCTGGTGCCCCGCTGGGCCGACTGGGAGCATTTCGACGTGCTCGATCGGCAGGGCCTGATGATGTACGGCCAGATGACCGCCGGCTCGTGGATCTACATCGGCAGCCAGGGGATCGTTCAGGGCACCTACGAAACCTTCGCCGAGCTCGGCCGGCGTCATTACGGCGGCGACCTGAGCGGCCGTTGGATCCTCACCGCCGGGCTGGGCGGCATGGGCGGCGCCCAGCCGCTGGCGGCGGTGATGGCCGGGGCCTCTTGCCTGGCCGTCGAATGCCGGCCCTCGCGGATCGAGATGCGCCTGCGCACCGGCTATCTGGACGTGATGGCGCGAGATCTCGACGAGGCGCTGGCGATCGTGGAGCAGGCCTGTCGCGCGAAGACGCCCACCTCGGTCGGCCTGCTCGGCAACGCCGCCGAGGTCCTTCCGGAGCTTGTCCGGCGCGGGGTGCGGCCCGATGCGGTCACCGACCAGACCTCCGCCCATGACCCGGTGAACGGCTACCTGCCGAAGGGCTGGACGCTCGCCGAGTGGGAGGCCCGCCGCGGCGCCGATCCGAAGGCGGTCGCGCGCGCCGCCAAGGCCTCCATGGCCGAGCACGTCAGCGCCATGCTGGCGTTCCACCGGCGGAACGTCCCGACCTTCGACTACGGCAACAACATCCGGCAGATGGCCAGGGACGCAGGCGTCGCCGACGCTTTCGACTTCCCGGGTTTCGTGCCGGCCTACATCCGGCCGCTGTTCTGCCGGGGGGTGGGACCCTTCCGCTGGGCCGCCCTCTCCGGGGATGCGGAGGACATTCGCCGCACCGACGAGGCGGTGAAGGCGCTGATCCCGGACGATCCGCACTTGCACCACTGGCTCGACATGGCGCGTGCGCGCATCCGGTTCCAGGGCCTTCCGGCCCGGATCTGCTGGGTCGGCCTGGGCGATCGGCATCGGCTTGGCCTGAAGTTCAACGCCATGGTGGCGAACGGGGAATTGCAGGCGCCCGTCGTGATCGGGCGCGACCATCTGGATTCCGGTTCCGTCGCCTCGCCGAACCGGGAGACGGAAGCCATGCGCGACGGCTCTGACGCGGTCTCCGACTGGCCGCTGCTCAACGCCCTGCTGAACTGCGCCTCGGGCGCCACCTGGGTCTCGATCCACCATGGCGGCGGGGTCGGCATGGGCTATTCCCAGCACGCCGGCATGGTGATCGTCGCCGACGGGACCGAGGCCGCGGCGCGCCGCCTGGAGCGGGTGCTGTGGAACGACCCGGCGAGCGGCGTGATGCGCCATGCGGACGCCGGCTACGCGCTTGCGCTCGACTGCGCGCGCGAGCGGGGCCTCGACCTGCCGGGGCTCACGAGCTGAACTCTCACCCCCAAGCCGGCGGCCTGCGACGTCGCGTCGCGTCGACAGCGGCCGCTCGCGAGGCGACGATTCGGCCAACTGAGTTCTTCGGAGCGCACGTCATGTGCCCCTCCAGCTTCTCCGATGTGTTCTCGATCAGCCACGAACGCGGGTACGAGGAACATATCCAGGTGGGCGATCTCGTTCGCGCCGGCCCCAACCTCTTTCCGCATTTCGAGGTGATCGCAGTCAGCGGTGACAAGGCGTGGGTGCGCGACGTGCAGACGGGCGCGGACCAACTGGCCTTGCTGTCGCGCTGCCGAAAGCTGGCCGCCGAGCCGCTGGCGCTCGCGGCCTAGAGCACGATGCGATCAGACGAAATCGTCTGATCGCTGAATCGTGCTCTAGAATCAAAACTTTGAGCGCGTTTTCCGCGCAAAACCGGGATCCACTTTTGCGCAACGCGCTCTAGCCAAAGCTTTCTTCGCCCACGGCAACGGTGTGGTAACCGACATCGGTTCATGCTGGGCCAAGGAGGCTGGTCATGGCTGAAACGGTTCTGATCACGGTGATGGTCCTGATGATGGTCGCCGCCCCGCCCACCTTCATGATCGGCTTGGCGCTGCGCGAGCAGAGGCTTCGAGGACGTTCCGCCGGCTAAGGCGGGATCAGGCCTGGCCCGCCGCGCCTTCGGTCGAGGCGTGGGCGATCTCCTGGCCCCAGATCTGGCCGTCCAGGTGCTCCCAGAGCCTAGCGATCTCCTGCGCGGCGGCCCGGTCGGACGACTCCTCCGCCGAGCGGCCCCGCTCCAGGGCGGTCTGATAGATCGACCGGGACCTCAGGATCACCGGCGCGACCGGGGCCTTCATGTAGTCGAGGGCCCGCAGGGCCCGCTGGACCAGCGGCGGCTCGACGCCCTCCCGCGCCACCGGCGCCTGGTTGAGCACGACGCAGGCCGGTCTACGCAGCCGGCGCACGAAGGACAGGGTGCGGGCCAGGCCGGCGAGATCGAGCAGGGTGGGGCGAACCACCATGATCGCCAGGTCGGCCAGGGCGAGGGCCTCGCCCAGGTTCTCCACGGAGCCGGCGGGCGTGTCGACGATCAGCAGGTCCTTGTGCAGGCCGGCGGCCGCGAGCTGGGCGGACAGGAGCTTGGCGCCCGTGGTGGTCACGCACGCGGGGCCAGGCTGTTCCCGGGCGCCCAGGACGTCGTGGGCCGACTGCTGCGGATCGATGTCCGCCAACAGCACCGGCATGCCGCGCAGGTGCGCGGCGAGCGCAAGGTGGGCGGCCACCGTGGTTTTCCCAGAGCCCCCTTTGAGGGCGACGATCGCCACCGTTCGCAAGCCGACCTCGCCAACACCTCGGCCCTCGACATTTATCGGCCACGGGGGAAGCCGTCGAGGGAATGCTGGCGGGCCTTCAGACGAGCGCCTCTATGGCGCGCTTCAGGGCGTCGAGATCGAACGGCTTCTGCATGATCAGGAAGTCGCCCGGCGCGGCGAGCAGGGCGTCGGCCGTCCACCCCGAGACCAGCAGAACCTTCATCTGCGGCCGGCGCGCCCGGGCCCATTGCGCCAGCTGCACCCCGTTCAGCCGCCCCGGCATGATCACGTCGGTGACGAGCAGGTCGAAGGCGCGCGCCTCCAGGGCGTGTTGCGCCTGCGGGCCGTTGGCGACGCTGACCACCTCGATCCCGAGCTCCTGAAGCATGGCCGCGGTGACGCCGGCGACGCTTTCGTCGTCCTCGACCAGCAGGGCGCTGTCGATCAGCAGCGGGCGAGCCCCTTCGAGCCCGGACTCCGGCGGCGTAACCGGCTTGGGCGCGCAGGGAAGGATCAGCTTGAAGGTGGAGCCCCGGCCCGGCGTGCTGGTCGCCTCCACGCCCCCGCCGGTCTGCCGCGCGAAGCCATAGACCTGGCTGAGGCCCAGCCCCGTGCCGCCGCCGTCCGCCTTGGTCGTGAAGAAGGGGTCGAACACGCGCGAAAGCACCTCCGGCTCTATGCCGGCTCCCGTGTCGCTGATCGCCAGCGTGACCGCCGGCGCCTCGACGCCGGCCAGCTTCATTTCCTCTGGAGTCGCCGTTCTCGCCACGATCTCGATGGCGCCGCCGCTCGGCATGGCGTCGCGCGCATTGACGCAGAGGTTGAGGATCGCCGCCTCGAACTGCGCGGCCTCCATGGCGACGTGCTGGCGCTCCAGCGCGGCGTGCACGTGCAGCTCCACCGCTTCGCCGACCGCCTTCCTGAGCAGGGGCGCGAGATTGTGCAGCGCCGCGCCGACGTCGGTGATCTGGGCGGCGACCGGGGCGCGCCGGGCGAAAGCCAGAAGCTGGCGATTGAGCGCCTCGGCCTTCTGAGCGGCTTCCAGGGCGGCTTCGATCAGGCTTTCGCGATTGGCCTTCGCCGGCCCCCGCACGACCATGTCGAGCGCGCCGATCACCACGGTCAGGAAATTGTTGAAGTCGTGCGCGATCCCCCCGGTCAGGAGGCCGAGCGCCTCCATCCGTTCGGCCATCCGGGCGCGGTTTTCCGCCGCTCGCGTCGCCGTGAGATCGCGACCCTCGAGCACGATGAAGCGGGTCTCTCCGCCGAGCTGGGGACGAACCGGGCGGATCACCACGTCGAACACCCGCTGCTCGCGATTCGGCCCGAGCACCCGGGACTCGAACTGCTGCATGCGGCCCGCGGCCTCGGTCACCACGGCCTTGACCTTGGCCGCCTCCTCGGGATTGGAGGCGTACAGCGGCACTTCCCACAGGTGCTTGCCCACGCAGTCCTCGATCGAGACGCCGCCGAGCTCCAGGGACGGGCTGCTGACGTCGAGGACCACGCCTTCCGCTGTGCAGAGCGACATGAAAGTGAGCGAGGAATTGAAGACCGCGTCGTAGCGAGCCTCGCATTCACGCAGAGCGCGCGTCTGTTCCGCAAGTCGCCGGGTCAGGTTCTCGTTTTCCGCGGCGATCAGCTTGCGGTCGGTCATTTGCGCACCACTGCCGAGGTTTACCATCGCGCGCGTTTCGTCACATTTAGGAACGCTAAAACGGCCGCCCCGGGCTCGGGGCGGATCAATAAGCGGCCTCGAACCGGTTCAACTTTGGGCGCCGGCCGATCACGGGTGGGTGAAGGCGAACCGCGAACCCCGCGCGCGCCGTAAGGGACTAAGACGGGCGGACCGACCCGCTTGCAGCACCGCGGGCGGCGAGGCGGAGGACTTTCCATGAAGACATGGGCGGCGAGGCTGACGGCGGCGCTGGCGCTGGTGTGCGCCGCGACCACAGCCAAGGCGGCTCTGCGCGAGCCGCATGAACACTGCTTCCCGAGCGGAGGCGCCTGGCAGAACTGGAGCGTGGCGGAAGGCGGCGACGCGCTCTACCTGCGCGTCTACATAAACGACATCTATCGCGTCGACCTGACCCCGGGCTCGCACGTGTACAAGTCGCCCGGCTATTTCCTGGTGAACCGGGTTCGCGGATCCGGCTGGATCTGTTCGGCGCTCGACCTGGATCTGACGCTGTCGAGCGACTACGGCTTTCGCAGGCCGCTGATCGCGTTGTCGATGCGCAAGCTCACGCCGGCCGAAGTCGCGGCCATCCCTCGCAAAGAGAGACCATAGAATGCGGGCCAACAATCGAGCCGAGAACTCGCATCTGGCGATCTGACGACACGAACAAAAACAGCAGAAGTTCAAATCCCAGGGCTCAGCCCAGAGGTTCTGGTGGGACCGCCTGCGGCCTGCGAGTTAACGTGTCAATTCCGCCGCCGACCAAGCGGCGCGCGCGTCGCCAATCCCGGATGCGCAGGCCGCGTGCATAAGTGGATATTTCGCCGACTTCGTCTGATCCAGACCGCGCTTCAGAGGTACAGGGGCGCAGGCTCGCCTGCGCCGCGCCGGTGAGCCTGCCCCAGGCTGGCCGAGGCTGACCTTGCGGGTGGCGCATGCGGCAGTTCGTGCGGTAGGATGCGATCGGACCAGGCCGATGGAACACCGCGCGCAGGCGATTGGAGCAAGCTCGGGCACGGCTGGCATGACCGAGCAGGTCCGGCTGTTCGACTGGGGCCGCACCCCGTTGGGCGCATACGCGAATTGGCCGGCGTCCCTGCGCGCGACAGTCAACATGATGTTGAGCAGCTGCCGTCCCTCGTGCCTGGTCTGGGGCGACGAGCTGATTTCGGTCTACAACGACGCCTTCCACGCGCTCCTCGGGAGCAAGCCGGACGCTTTGGGGAGGCCTTTCTCCGACGTCTGGGCCGAGGTCTGGCCCAACATTGGGCCTCTCGTGGAGCGGGCGCAACGCGGCGAGGCCGGTTATGCCGAAGACGTTGCTCTCGTGCTGGAGCGGCGCGGGGGGCGTGAACACACCTGGTGGATGTTTTCCTTCTCCCCTGCCACGGACGAGTCCGACTGTATCTACGGTGTCCTCTGCGTCGCTCACGAGACGACCAAGGAGGTGGAGGCGCGCGCGGCCCGGCCGCTCGAACGCCAAGGACTGGCGCTCCTATTCGATCAGGCGCCGGGCTTCATCGCCTATCTCTCCGGCCCAAACCACGTCTTCCAACTCGTCAACCGGCCTCAGTTCCACCAGGGGCTGACTGTTGAGAACCAGATCGGGAAAAGCGTGCGGGAAGTGTTTCCCGAGCTCGAGGGACAAGGAGTCTCACAACTTCTCGACGAGGTGTACAGGTCGGGCGAGCGTCGCGTGGTTGACCGCCTGAGGCTCGTCTTCGCCGACGCATCGGGACCGAAGGAGCATTACATCACCTGCGTCTACGAGCCTGTGAGAGACGATCATGGCGCCGTGGTCGGCATATTCAGCGTCGGCCACGACGTCACTGAGCAGATCCTCGCCGAGGAGGCCTTGCGCGAGCGCGAGGATCGCCTCACGCTCGCGTTGGACGCAGGCCGCATGGCGGTGTTGGACGTCGACCTCGGCAGTAGGACGGTGGTTGCATCGCCCGAATTGAACCGGATGCTGGGGCTGGCGCCGGACGCCATTCCGTCTCTCGACGAAGTGAATGCTCATATGTTTCCGGGCGAAATGGAGCGCGTGCGGGCGCTGCATGAAGATTCGCGGCGCCAAGGGCAGCGCTTCTTCGAGGCGGAGTACCGCCTTGTCCGGTCTGACACCGGCGAGGTCCGCTGGCTCTTGATCCGGGCGATCAACGAATTTTCCGAGGGGGGCGCGGCGCGCCGGGTTCTCGGCGTGCTCATGGACATCACCGAGCGCAAGGAGGCTGAAGAGCGTCTGAAGCTGCTGGCGCTGGAGGTCGATCACCGCGCCAACAACCTGCTCGCCAGCGTCCAGAGCGTGGTGTCCCTGACGCGCGGCGAAACCGTCGGCGATCTGCGGCAAAACGTGCTGGGCCGGATCAGCGCGCTCGCGCACGCCCACCGCCTGCTTTCCGAAAGCCGCTGGAAGGGCGCCAGGCTGACGCGCGTGGTGCGCGAGGAGCTTCAGCCGTTCATGAGCGGACGCCAGCTCCACGTCGAAGGGCCGGATGCGAACCTCGTCCCGGCCGCGGCTCAAGGCCTGGCCGTCGTACTGCACGAGTTGGTCACCAACGCGGTGAAACACGGCGCACTCTCGACGGAGCACGGCCGGATCGATCTCAGCTGGGAGACGCCGGATCGCGACAGATTGGTGGAGATGACCTGGGTCGAGCGCGGCGGGCCGCCCGCGGCGCCGCCGACCCGCGCCGGCTTCGGCATGACCCTGTTGCGGCGGGCCCTCGGGGGAGCCGTCGGCGGATCGGTCGATCTCGACTGGCGCCCCGAGGGCCTGCGCTGCCGGCTGCGTATCCCGGTGCTCTGAATTTTCGGCTCAACGAAATCAACTGGGCCCGCGTCGGCCAGCGCGAGGCTGCCCCAAAAGCCGTGAGGTGGGTCGGTGACGCCTGATGAACCGGTTCCGAGGACTGCGCATTAGTCCAGCCGGCTCGCCCATCAGGTGGGAGCGAGAAGCGCGTCCGCATGCTGGCTTATCCGCGCGGATGTGCTCA
>CBJNAS010000011.1:0-25034 GCA_966434565.1 uncultured Phenylobacterium sp. | reverse complement strand
CCGGCCCCGATATCGAGCAGCTTGGCGTCGCGCATATAGCGCTCGACCGGCCAATCCTTCGTGTAGCCCGCGCCGCCTAGCGCCTGCACGGCTTCCAGCGCCGTTCGCATGGCGTTCTCGCTGGCCAGGAGGATCGCGCCGGCAGCGTCAAATCGGGTCGCCCGGCCGGCGTCGCAGGCCTTTGCCACGGCATAGACATAGGCGCGCGCGCTGTTCAGCGCCACGTACATGTCGGCCACCTTCGCCTGGATCAGCTGGAAGGCGCCGATCGGCTTGCCGAACTGCCGGCGTTCCCTGACGTAGGGGAGCACCACGTCGAGGCAGGCCTGCATGATGCCGAGCTGGATGCCGGACAGCACGGTCCGCTCGTAGTCGAGGCCCGACATCAGCACGCCGACGCCGCCGTCGAGCGGTCCCATGACGTTCTCTTCCGGCACCTCGCAGTCCTCGAAGACCAGCTCGGCCGTCGGGGAGCCGCGCATGCCGACCTTCCGGATCTTCTGGCCGATCGAAAACCCCTTCATGCCCTTCTCGACGATGAAGGTGGTGATGGCCTTGGGCCCGTCGCCAGTCTTGGCGTAGACGACCAGCGTGTCGGCCTCCGGGGCGTTGGTGATCCAGAACTTGGCGCCATTGAGGACGTAGCGGTCGCCCTTCTTCTCGGCCTTCAGCCTCATCGACAGGACGTCGGAGCCGGCCCCCGCCTCCGACATCGCGAGGCTGCCGACATGCTCGCCGGAGATCAGCTTGGGCAGGTATCTGGCCTTTTGCGCCGCGTCGCCCCAGCGGCGGATCTGGTTGACGCAAAGGTTCGAGTGCGCGCCATAGGAGATGCCGATCGAGGCCGAGGCCCGCGCCACCTCCTCTTGCGCCACGACATGCTCGAGGTAGCCGAGGCCGAGGCCGCCAAAGTCCTCCTCCACGGTTATGCCGTGCAGACCGAGCGCCCCCATCTCGGGCCATAGCTCGCGAGGGAACCAGTCCTTCTCGTCGATCTCGACGGCCAGCGGCGCGATCTTGTCGGTGGAAAAGCGCTCGGCGCTTTGGCGGATCATGTCCGCGGTCTCGCCGAGCGCGAAGTCGAAGCCGGACATTCAGATCCTCCTGCTGAACGGCTCCCTACGCCATGGCGGCGCCGTAGAAAAATTGAAGTTTTTCGCGCTAGAGCATTATTCAAACCTATAGTGCGCGCCCACAGGCGGGCCAACCGGGCCAAGGCATGCTGATGCTCGATCGATATTTGCTCCGATATTTCCTGGCGGTGGTGGAGCAGGGCAATTTTTCGCGCGCTGCGGCTCATTGCAACGTTTCCCAGCCGACACTGTCAGTCGGGATCGCCAAGCTCGAAACCCTGCTGGGCGTTCGGCTGTTTGTGAGGTCCAGCCAAAGGGTCGAACTCACCGGCGGCGGAGCGCAATTTCTCGTCCACGCCCGGCGGATCGAGCGCGAGTTCAATCTCGCCCTCCAGTCGATGGGCATGGCGGAATCACTTCCCTCCCTCCGGCTCGGCGTCTTGTCGAGCATCGGCGGCGATATCGTCGCCGCCGCGGTCTCCCGGGCGCGGCCGGAGCGCGACCATCGCTTCGAGCTCCTGTTCGGAAGCGAGCGGGAGCTGGTCGGCCATCTCGCCAAGGACCGTATTGACGTCGCGCTCACCCTGGTCGGCCGAGGGTCCGACCGCTTCGTCGAGCGGCCGGTTTGCGAGGAGGGGTATGCGCTCGCCTTGCCGGAATTCCATCCGCTCGCTTCGGCCGGCGCCATCGCCGCCGAGCAACTCGCCGGTGAGACCATGATCGTGCGCCGCCATTGCGAGGCGCTCTCCGACACCAGCCGCTTCTTCACCGAACGCGGGGTGCGGCCGCACTTTTCCCTTCGCTCCACCAACGACGAGCTGGTGCTGCAGATGGTCGCCGCCGGACTGGGCGTTACGGTCATGCCGTGGTCCTTCCGCGCGCCCGGCGTCGCGCGGCCGATGCTGACCGGCTTCGATCTGAAGCGGACCATCGGCTGGGCTGCTGGCCATGGCGCCGAGCATCTTCTCGCCGCACCCCCGCCGATCCTGCTTGAGATCGCCAAGGAGATGTCGGTCAGAGCCGCGGGTTGAGAATCCTGTGTCGGACTGAGCGGGTAGCGCTCGTCGTCGGCCTTCTTTAACAGCCGGTTAGTTTAGGTCTTCTTGCTGGAAGCGTGGCGGAGCATCTTTGTTGTAGATTTCGCGGCTGACGAGGTGACGCTCCGGCTGCCCTCTGGAGCTCTATTTCGTCCTAGATCGCGGCGGAGGATTTACGTCCGAGGTTCAACAAGCAAGGCCGCTGAGCGGGAAAGAAACGGCTTCAGTACAAAGCTTGAGGTTATGTGTGCGATCCCCTCGAGTTCGGTAAGTTTCGTGAGTAATTCTTGGTAATGGTCAAGGTCGCGCACGAAGGCGTGCAGCAGGTAATCCTGCGCGCCGCTCATGAGATAACCGGCCACGACCTCGGGCATTTTCGACGCGGCGACTTCCAGCGCATCCAAAGCTGATTTGACCTGCCGCTCCATGGTGATGGAGATGAAGACGGGCATCTCTCCAATAAGCCGGCGTTCGTCCAGGCGTGCGCTGTAGCCCTGGATGATTCCCTCATCCTCCATCTGGCGGACGCGCCGAAGTGTAGGCGTTATCGAAAGCCCGACTTCCTCAGCGAGATCGCTCCACGTCATGCGACCCTCGCGGCTGAGCGCGCGGAGGATGCGCCGGTCGATGGTGTCAATGATCCTAGTCAAATTTGCTCCTGGTTGGCCGCATGAGGGGGTGAGATTGCTCTATATGTCAATATGGTGGGTCGTATTTGGTCGGTATACCTCGTGATTGGGGTCTAGTTTCCCTCGCGACAGGGGGAGCCGATGAAGCCCGAGCGTATTATCAGCCTGGACGCGATCTACAACGCTGAGACTGGCCCGACCTTCATGACGGGGATCCAGGCTCTGGTGCGATTGCCGCTCATGCAGCGGCGCCTCGACCGCCGCCTTGGATTACGGACGGCCGGGCTGGTGTCGGGTTATCGGGGCTCGCCGCTGGGAGCGTACGACCAGCAGCTCTGGCGGGCCGCGCGGCGCTTGGAGGCTCACGATGTGGTCTTCCAACCGGGTCTCAACGAGGATCTCGCGGCGACCGCGCTCTGGGGGGCCCAGATGCACACGGCCTACGGCGAGGCCAAGGTCGATGGGGTATTCGGGATTTGGTACGGCAAAGGCAACGGCGTCGACCGCTGCGGCGATGTCTTTCGGATGGCCAACACCTCGGGAGCGTCGCGCCTGGGTGGAGTCCTTGCGGTCGCCGGTGACGACCACGCCGCCCAATCCTCCATTTTCCCGCATCAGACCGATGGAATTTACCAGGCGGTGGGCATGCCCGTGCTGCAGCCGTCGAGCGTGCAGGAGATTCTCTCCCTGGGCCTCGCTGGGATCGCCCTCTCGCGCTTCTGCGGGCTCTGGGTCGGCTTCAAGACGGTGGCTGAAGTCGTCGAAAGCGCGGCGAGCTTCGAACTGCCCGACTCGTACCCAATGTTCGACGCTCCCGCAGATCTCGTTCCGGCTCATGGCTTGAATTGGGATCCGACACTGCAATGGCCTGCGCAGCGCGCCGAGTACGAGCGCCGCGTGCTCGAGGAGCGTTTGCCCGCGGCGGTCGGTTGGGCGACGGCCAATCAGATCGATCGGCCCATCGTCAATTCCGCGCGCAAGCGCCTCTGCGTGGTAACGGTCGGCAAGGCGCATCAGGATCTGATGCAGGCGTTGGCGGACCTGGAAATCGGTCCCGCCGAGGCCGAGGCGCTCGGGCTCTCGGTCTACAAGGTGGCCATGAGCTGGCCGCTCGCGAGCGATCCCCTGATCGCTTTTGCGGGCGCGGCCGAGGAGATCTTCATCGTCGAAGAGAAGGCTCCAACGGTGGAAGATCAGGTGAAGGCGGCGCTCTTCAACCGGGCGGGTCCACGTCCCCAGGTCACCGGGAAGGTGGACGAACGGGGCGCAAAGCTATTGCCGGCGACCTTGGACCTGAGCGCGGAGCTGGTCGCCCAAGCCCTGGCGGCACGTCTCCGCGACGCCGATTTCATCGGCCTGTCGGCGCGCCTGGCGCGCCTCAGGGCCCGTCGGACGAGCAAGGCCGAGGCGCGGTTTCCCGCGCGCAAGCCGTTCTTCTGCGCCGGGTGTCCGCACAACAGTTCAACCAAGACGCCTGATGGATCGACCTCCGGCGGTGGGATCGGCTGCCATGTCATGGCGCTCTCCGTGCCGCAGCTGAAGACGACCACCGTCAGCCAGATGGGCGGGGAGGGGCTGCAATGGGTGGGCGCGGCGCCGTTCTCGTCGACGCAGCACATTTTCCAGAACCTCGGCGACGGGACGTATCAGCACAGCGGCCTGCTGGCCATCCGCGCCGCTGTCGCAGCAAAGACCAACATCACCTACAAGATCCTCTACAACGACGCAGTCGCGATGACCGGCGGACAACCGGCGGAAGGTGCGATCGATCCAATCCGGATCGCCGCGCAGCTTTTGAGCGAGGGGGTCGGCCAGGTTCATCTGGTCAGCGACGATCCAGGAAAATGGCGGAAGGCTGAGGGGCTCCCGGCCGCCGTCCGGGTCGATCATCGGGACGCGCTCGACGGCGTTCAGCGCAAGTTGCGGAATGTCCCGGGCGTCACGGCGATCATTTACGAGCAGACCTGCGCGGCGGAGAAGCGGCGGCGGCGAAAGCGGGGCGATTTCCCCGATCCCGATCGGCGGCTGTTTATCAACCCTCGCGTCTGCGAAGGATGCGGTGACTGCTCGGTGCAATCCAACTGCATCGCCGTCGAGCCGCTGGAGACGGAGTTTGGTCGCAAGCGACGCGTAAACCAGTCCAGCTGCAATAAGGATTTTTCCTGCCTGAAGGGTTTCTGCCCGAGCTTCGTGGAAGTTTCCGGCCCGAAGCTGCGAAAGCCTAATCACGCTCGCTTAGCCGCCTTCGAGGCGGCGCATTTTGGGGCTCTGCCGACGCCGGAGATATCGGCCGTCGTCGAGCCGTATAACATCTATGTGGCAGGTATCGGCGGCCTGGGCGTGCTGACGATCGGTGCGCTGCTCGGCTCCGCCGCGCACCTCGACGGGGGCGCGGCGACCGTTCTCGACTTCACGGGCCTATCGCAAAAGAACGGCGCGGTCGTCAGTCAGGTCAGGATCGCACCGAAGCCGGACCAACTGCACGCCGTCCGGATCGGCGAGGGAGATGTGGACCTGCTGCTCGGGACCGACATGGTGGTCGCCAGCAGCCCTGATGCTCTCGCGCAGTTCGGTCGGGGACGCGGGGCCATCGTCGTGAATGACGATGCGGCGCCCACTGCCGACGTCGTGACGGACCGTGAGGCGACGATCCCTCGAACAGACATGCTCGGCGCCCTGATGGGCCGGGGCGGCGACCGCGGATTTCAGCTCAGTGCGACGCGTATCGCTGAAGGCCTCTTTGGAGACAACGTCGCGGCCAACACCCTGCTGTTGGGCTTCGCTTGGCAGAGGGGCCTCGTGCCCTTGTCCGAGGCTGCTCTGCTCGGCGCCATCGCGGCCAACGGAGCTGCGGTCGAGCTGAACAAGCGCGCGTTCAACTGGGGCCGAATGGCGGCGGTGGACCTCGCTGCGGTCCTCAACATGGCCGGGGTTGGCGGGGAGACCGGCGAGTCGGAGCCCGTCGCACCGCCGCTCGGCGCCCTGATCGCCCGCCGCGTCGACGACCTCACCCGTTATCAGGACCGCGCCTATGGTCTGCGATACCGCGAGTTGATGGTGCGGGTGACCGCCGCCAGCAAGGCGTTCGGTTCCGCGGGAGAGCGCTTCGCCAAAGCGGTCGCGAGCAACGCCTACAAGCTGATGGCTTACAAGGACGAGTACGAGGTCGCCCGCCTCTATGCCGATCCGGAGTTCCAGCGTGGGCTCCGCGCCCAGTTCGACGGGTTCAGTAAGTTGTCGGTCTGGCTCGCCCCGCCCCTATTCGCGCGCCCAGATCCAGTCACGGGTCGTCCGGCGAAGCGCAAGTTCGGGCCATGGATCTTCCCCGTGTTCTGCGTGCTGGCGGCGATGAAGCGGTTACGCGGCACCTGGGCCGATCCGTTCGGCCACACGGAGGAACGGAAAGCGGAAAGGGCTCTGGTCGCGGAATACTTCGAGACGATCGAGCGCATCTGCGCGGAACTGCCTAGCCTGGATCTGGCCGTCGCTACGCAAATCGCAGCTCTGCCCGATCAGCTGCGTGGCTATGGACCTGTCAAGGCCGCGGCGCTCGTCTCCTATCGGAAAGATCGGGAGGCTCTAATGGACAAATTGGCCTGCCGCATGCTGGAGGTCGCCTGACGTGAGACGGATTGAGGAAGGCTCTGCTCCCGTCATATTCGACATACGTCCAAAGTCGCCCCTCACCCCGGTTGAGGTGCGCGCCGACCTCATGGCGGATCCGGGATTCGGGCGCGTGTTCACCGACCACATGGTCACAGTTCGCTGGACGGCGGGGAGCGGATGGCACGACGCGCAGGTCACCGCCCGCGCGCCGTTTCAGGTCGATCCCGCGGCCGCGGTCCTGCACTACGCCCAGGAGATTTTCGAGGGGCTGAAGGCGTACCGGACCGCGTCGGGCGAGATCGTGCTGTTCCGCCCGGAAGAAAACGCCCGCCGTTTCGCGCTTTCGGCGGAGCGGATGAGCATGCCGGTGCTTCCGGAAGAAGCATTCGTCGGGGCTATCGAGGCCTTGTTGAAGGTCGACCAGGATTGGATTCCGCAGCCGCCGGGTAGTCTCTATCTCCGCCCCTTCATGTTCGCGTCGGAAGCGTTTCTCGGAGTGAGACCCGCCGCCGAATACGTCTTCTGCATCATCGCTTCGCCGGTGGGGGCGTATTTCAAAGGCGGGGCGAAACCGGTGAAAGTCTGGGTCGCGCAGGATCTGACGCGCGCGGCCCCCGGCGGGACTGGCGCGGCCAAATGCGGGGGCAATTATGCGGCGAGCCTCAAAGCTCAGGCGGTCGCCGCCGCCCGCGGCTGTGACCAGGTCGTCTTTCTGGACGCGGCCGACCACCTCTGGGTCGAGGAACTCGGCGGGATGAACGTGTTCTTTGTCCTTGAGGAACGGCTCGTCACCCCACCGCTTGGCGGAACGATCCTACCCGGCATCACCCGAGACTCGCTGATCACCGTCGCTCGCGATGCCGGTCTGCACGTGGAGGAGCGCGCCTATTCGATCCAGATGTGGCGCGAGGATGCGGCGGCTGGGCGTCTGAGAGAGGTGTTTGCCTGCGGCACCGCCGCGGTCGTCACGGCAATCGGCGAGGTTCGAAGCTCCGGCGGAAGGTTCATGATCGGCGACGGAAGCGAGGGGCCGACGACGGCGCGGCTTCGCGAGAGCCTCGTCGCAATCCAAAGAGGTCACGCCGCAGATCCCCATCGTTGGGTGCACCGAGTGGAAGCCTGAGGGCAAAAGGACCGGCCGAGCGGCGTTTGGCTCGGCGGTCGCTCACACGCGTGAGGGCCAGCGTCTGAGCGGTGATCTGCCCCCGGCGGATTAGGCGCGCACTGGACGCAGCCACTCTCTACAGCATTTTCCGCCGAAGTGGATGCCGGGGCGGCGAAGAAATGCTCTAAATTCAAAATGTCTTGAGCGAACTCCGATCCTATTGGATCGGATTTCGCTCTAGCGGCGACGCGGGCGCTTCACGCCTCGGACGGAGGCCTTGCCGGACCGCCCGGCAAGCTGGGCTCGCGGTGGAGGAACTGCCGCGGCGTTTTCGTCGCCAAACACCGCCTTGAGCTGGGGCTCGTCTCCCGAACAGATGGAAAGCACGCGGCAGGGCCCGTCGGCGACCGCGATGTAGGCGTGCCCCATGCCGCTGTCGAAGTAGATGGAATCCCCTGCCTCAAGCCTGACGGGCGCGTACAGGTCCGTATGCAACTCGACCGCGCCTTCGAGGACGTAGGCATATTCCTCGCCGGGGTGGCGGATCAATTCCCCGAACTCCGCGATCGATCTGCAGTGCACATCGGCGATAATCGGCACGAAGCGCTTCTTCAGCACGTCGCTAGCCGGGTAGATGTGCCCGTAGGCGTGTGTCTCGATGGTCGCGCCTTCGCCCTTGCGCGTGACGCTACGCCGTCCGGTTGCGCTTGGCGCGGATACGGCGCTCGCGTCGAAGAGTTGGGCGATATCCACTCCAATGGCAGCGCTCAGGCGCGTGAGCTTGTCGAAGCTCAGCGACATCTTTCCGTTTTCCAATTTCGAAATCGTCGAAACAGGGAGGCCGGAGCCGGCGCTGATCTCGGCGAGAGTGCGCCCTCGCTCCAGCCTCGCCGCCTTCAGCACCTGACCGGGATTGTTCATTTTCGCCGCACTCTCCGCCTGCATGTCGGGCGCAGGCCATGTCTAGGTATTCCAGAATCCCGGCATCGCAACAAGCCGAGGATGAACTTGCAAAGGGCGGAAATTCGCGCATTGACATCAAGCGATCACATCGAGCATTTTCCGAAATAGAAAATTTTGCGAGGGGTGATAACGGTGCGCAGAACTCTGCTGAAATGCGTAATCGCGTTGGGCGGCCCGGCCGGTGCGCTCCTGGTTTCCACCGCGGCTCAGGCTGAGAGCGTGTCCCCGCCGGCGGGCGCAGATGGGGTGGCTCTGCAGGAAATCGTGGTCACGGCCCAAAAGCGGTCCGAGAACATCATGCAGGTTCCAGCGGCGGTAAGCTTCGTTGGCGGCGACAGCCTAGCGCGGCAGCACGCGATCCGACTGCAGGACTTCGCCGCCTATGTGCCGGGTTTCCAGGTCGACACGGCAGGAACGCCTGGACAGACAACGATTACGCTGCGCGGCATCGCTCCGCTAGGATCGGGCTCGGCCGTTGGGACCTATATCGACGATGCGCCCCTAGGCTCGAGCGGGCTATACGCCTTGGCCAACCTGTTCCAACTCGATTTGCTCCCTTATGACCTCCGGGCCGTGGAAATTCTGCGCGGTCCTCAGGGCACCCTGTACGGGGCAAGCACGATGGGCGGCCTGATCAAGTACGAGTTGCAGGAAGCCGACCCGAGGTCGTTTCACGCCGCGGCCGGCGCCGAAATCCTGACGATCAAGGGCTCGGGGGGCGTTGGGAGCGGCTTCCGCGGGATGGTCAACCTGCCGCTCGTAGAGGACAAGCTCGCGCTGCGGGTCAGTGGATTCGACCAGTTCACCCCCGGCTATATCGATAACCCCGTTCGACGGGCGCATGACATCAATAGCGTCCGCCAAAGCGGGGGGCGGGTCGCCTTGACCTGGACGCCTGCGAGCGACCTGAAGGTCAACGTCGACGCACTGCACCAGCGGATCGCATCCGACGATAATGCGATCGTCAGCCTGGGGCCCGTGGGCGATACACCGCCCCTAGGCGATCTGACATCGAACCTGCCTTTGGCTCAGCCACTGGTACAATCGACGGATTTCTACAAGGGCGCAGTCAACTGGACCCTGCCGATCGGGACACTGACGTCGATCACCAGCTTCAGCCGCATCCAAAATAAGTACTGGTCGGATGCCACCCCCGTTCTCGGTTCGCTCATCGAAGCGCTGACCGGAGCGCCGGGTTACAGCCCGCAATTTGTCGACATCACCCTGCGCAAGTTCGTCGAGGAGGTCCGCCTGGCCTCGCCGACCGGCGATCGTGTGGAGTGGTTGGTCGGCGGCTTCTTCACCCGTGAGCGCGTGTCGAACGTCCAAGCCGTTGAGGCTTTGGACACCAGTTTCAATGCGACAGCGATCAATCCGATCCTGACCGTTTCGATTCCCTCCACCTACAAAGAACTGGCGGCATTCGGAAACCTCACCCTGCATCTGACCGAAAAATGGTCGGTGGCTGGAGGCCTGCGGTACAGCCGAAATGAGCAGCATTTCGACCAGAATACCGGAGGGTTGCTGTCGCTCGGCGCGCCTGAGAGCGGCGCTTCCTCGGAAAGCGTGACGACCTACAGCGTCAGCTCGAGATACCAGTTCTCCCGTGACAGCATGCTCTACGGTCGTGTGGCGAGCGGCTACCAGCCTGGCGGGCCCAACGTCGCGATTGCGGGGGTCCCGCCGACGGTGAGTTCGGCGACGCTCACGAACTACGAACTGGGCTTCAAGACCCGAACGTTTGAAAACCGCCTCCTGCTTGACTTGTCCGCCTACCGCATTGACTGGAAGAAAATCCAGACGATTGCGACGACCCCGACGGGCATCCAGTATATCGTGAACGGCGGCGAGGCCCGCACCCAAGGCGTCGAAGCGTCCGCCAAGTATCAGGCCACGGAGGCGCTGACGCTCGGCGCCAACATGGCCTACACCGACGCTAAGTTTACGACGGGCATTCCGACTCTCGGGACCGTCGTTGGGCAAAGGCTCCCGCTCGTGCCGCGGATCTCTGGCGCCGCCACGGCGGACTATCACACCTCCTTGAATGCGGATTGGGACCTTCAGCTTGGCGGCGGCCTTCGCTACGTGGGCTCTCGGCCAGCCTACCTGTTCGTGGCGCCCTTGCCGCCCGTCGCCATGCCTGAGGCCAGCTATGTGGCGGTCGACCTTAACGGCCACTTGAGCCACGGGCCGTGGTCGCTCGGCCTTTTCGTCAAGAACCTGTTCGACAAGCGGGCTTACGTCACAAAGACCGGGCTCACCGATGCGCTCACCGGTGAGCTTGCTCAGGTCAGCGCCGCAGTCCTGCAGCCCCGTACGATCGGCCTGTCGATCGATCGGACCTTCTGAGTGAAGGCATCCGCTGAGCGGTAGAGGAATATGGTTTCACCAGCAAATATCGAACGCGAGCTCGAGGCGCTTTTCGCCCCATGGGATCGCACGGACGCGCCAGGGCTCGTCGTCGGCGTTCGATGGGCAGGCCGGACGCTGCTCCGCCGCGGGTTCGGGATGGCGAGCCTGGAGACCGGTGTCGCGAACACGCCCGCGACCCGGATGCGCATAGGCTCGACCTCGAAGCACTTTACGGCGCTGCTTGCCCTGCTGTTGGCGGAGCAGGGTCTGTTCGACCTGGACGCCCCCATCAGCCGTTACATCCCCGATCCGATGAACGCGTCCGGGGGCGCGACCGTGCGGCAACTGCTGCAACACCGCGGAGGATCGCGCTGCCATCTTGACCTCGGGTTCCTCGGGCATGGGATGCTGGCGCCGCCGCCCGGCGCGGCCCTGGCGGTCCTGACCCGTCAGGCCGGCCGCAATTTCGCACCCGGCGAGGCGATGATATACAACAACGGCGGCTATCACTTGATGTCGCTGGCGCTGGCGCAGGTCGGCGGCGCGCCGCTTGCTGAGCTGATGAACGAGCGCCTGTTCCGGCCATTGGGACTGAGCGACACCGAACTGGCCCCGACTGACTACGTGACCATTCCCCGCATGGCGACCCTGCATGTCGCGTTGGAAGACGGCCGGTGGGGCAGGGGTCTCTTTCCCTCCCAAGAGATACTCGGCGAAGGCGGAATCGTTTCCACCGTCGACGACATGCTGACGTGGGTGGGGCATCTCAGGGCGAGGGATCGGCTGGGTTCGAGTGAGACGTGGGACCAGCTCACCGCGCCGCCAGAGACGCCGGAGCCCATTCCAGGTCACTACGCGCTCGGCCTGATCGTTTCCCCGTACCGCGGGCTGGCGACCCTGCGCCATGCCGGCGGTGTGGTCGGGGGAGCGAGCGAGATGCTTTCGTTCCCGGAGCACGAACTCGATATCATCGTGTTGAGCAACGGAGCTCCGAACGCCGTGCCCAGCGACCTTGCCAACGCCGTCGCCGACATCGTCCTCGAGGGGGAACTGGGGCCGCCGGAGGCCGTCGCGCGCGCGTCTGACTATAAGGCTTGGCTCGGCGACTATCTTTCGACTTCAGGCATGCTGTACGAACTGGAGGACGCACAAGGGCAGCTCCGGGTCCGCGTGGCAAATTACGCAGCATCCTACCCTTTGACGCCGACCCCGGACGGGACCCTGGTCACGGGCCATACTGGGCTGAGCGCCATTCGGCTGACGCTTGCGGAAAGCGCCGGCGCCACGTCCGTCACGGTCGCATTTGGACGGGAACGAGCGGTGTTTAGCAGGCTCGATCCGTTCTCCCCCACGACAAAGCCGCCCATCCTCGACCGATATGTGTGCGCGGACGCAGGATTTGAGGCGCACATCGTCAGCTGCCACGACCAACTCATTCTGCGGATGCGAGACGCTTATGGTTGCGCGGAGTTTGGTCTCACTTTCGTGTCGGAACGCGCCGCCAAGGCGCGGAGTCTGAGGAGCGGCGACGTAACGACCGGAGTTCTGTTCTTTCCGCCCGAAGAGGATTTCCGGATGTTTCGCTTCAACACTGCCCGGACCCGCGGCCTGAGCTTCCGTCGAATCTGAAGCCGAGCCGGTTCAAGAACGACGCCGCGCCCGCCCTGTGACTGCTGATCCTGTCGTCATTGTCAGCTACGCCCGCACCCCCATGGGTGGCTTCCAGGGCGGCCTCGCCAATATGAAGGCGACCGAGCTTGGGGCCGTCTCCGTGAAGGCCGCCGTAAGCTGCTCCAAGCTCGATCCGGCGGCGGTCGAGCAGATCGTGATGGGTTGCGTTTTGCCGGCCGGCCTTGGCCAGGCTCCTGCCCGTCAAGCGGCCTTGGGCGCGGGCCTTTCGCTCGGCGTACACCGTCAACAAGCGCAACTATGGGTTCACGCGTGAAGAGCAGGACGCCTATGCACTCCGGTCGCTGGCGCGGGCCAAGGACGCGATCGCCAATCGCCTTCAAGAACGAAATTGTTCCGGTCACCGTGAAGGGGCGGGGGGCGACACGGTCATCGACACCGACGAGCAGCCGGGCAAGGCGAAGCCGGAAAAATGGCGAAAATCTACCGCGATGTACGTGTGTGCCAAATTTACGAGGGCGCCTCCGACATCCAGCGCCTCGTCATTGCTCGCGGACTTTGAGGCACGTCCCGCATCAACATGAGTGCGTGGCCTCTGAACCCGACGGAGTTATCCTCAGAGTGAGCGCGTATTACTCAGATCTGATAGGTCAATCGACGGCGCTTCAGCGGTCTTGATGCCATTTAGAAGCAGGTGCTGATCATCGTTTCCACCCGATAGGTGTCGTCGACCACGAACATCGCTTTCCACTTATCGAAGGTGGTGCAGGGGTGCGAAATCCCGAAGCCGACAAGGTCCCCGACCGCAAGCGTCGATTCCGGCGGGACTGACAGGAACAGATGCTGATCGTTGAGCGCCGTAACGGTCATGCCTTGACCCGCCGGCTTTGCTTGCGCTTGCCCTCGAGCGCACGTCCATAGGACCGTAGGCAGATCGATGTCGTGGGATATGTCCCGCTTGCCCAGGTTGACGATCACCCGGCCCGGCTCTGGACGCGACTGCACACAGCCCCAGACCTCCAGCGCCGGCAACAAGCCTTCTCGCGGAGAATCCACCTCGTCGCGAAGGTTGAGACGTTCGTGGATCAGCCTGTAATGCTTGCTGTCGTGGGTCAGATAACAACCGCTGCGTAACACGATGCGGAAATCCGCGCCCTTGAGATGCTCGTCCGCCGCTCGGGCGACGAGCGCGAAATAGGCCGAGCCGCCAGCGGAAAAGAGCGGACGCTTTATGCCGAAGAGCTTTTGATTCCTAAGGTTCAGGGCGAGCTCCACCATGCGGCCGACCAGGGCGTCCGCCAGGGCGTCGTGCTCCGCCGAACGCCCCGAATAGATGCCTTCAAAGCATTCGACGCCCGCGAGGGTGAAACGGGCATCGGCCGCGATTTCCTTCGCCAGCGTTAATGCCTCTTCGGCCACGCGAAAGCCCGTCCGGCCCTTCTCGGCGCCGATTTCAAGGAGAAGCTGTAAAGGCCGACCGATCGGCCTGCGCGTCAGAGCCTCAGCCAGCAACGCCAGTCCCGCCCTGGAATCCACAAGGGTGTAAAAGTCAAGCTCCGGGTCCTCGGCCAATAACGCCAAGATCCCCCTGATATTCTCGTCTCCTACAAGCTGGTTTGCGTGGAGGATGCGTCGGACCCCTTGGGCATGATAGGCGCGAATATGCGCCGTGGTGGCGGCGGTCATGCCCCAGGCGCCGTCGGATATCTGCATCGCGATCAACTCGGGGCTCATGGTGGTCTTGCCATGCGGTGCAAGAAATGCGCCCGTGCGCGAAAGAAACGCGTGCATCCAACGCTGATTGTGGATCAACGCTGAAGACTTGAGCAGCGCAATTGGAAATTCGACCTGCTGACTCAAGACCTCCAACCCATGAGCGCCTATCGTACCGGCATGAATGCGGCCAAGCCTGGAGGGAAAGCCTTTCAAACCGCCATCGGCCACGAAATCTGGGACCAGTTTCATTGTCACCGCCGACTCCCCTTCAGCGTGCGCCGAGGCGCGAGTCGCGCCGTGCGGCGATCACTTCGATTTCGACAAGCGCCTCAGGCACGACCAGCTTGGAGACCACACAGGACCTCGCGGGATAGGGCGCCGACAGCCGTTCACCGTAGACCGCGTTGAATTCGGCGAAGTCGGATGGGTCGGCGATCCAGATTGTAGCCTTGACGATATTGTCGAGGCTCAGACCTGCGCCATCGAGAATGCTTTCGATCGAGTCGAAAGCGGCGTGCGTCTGTTCGGAAATGTCGCCCTCGACCCGCCCGTTCCGAAGAGCCAATTGGCCTGAGACAAAGACGAAACCCTCAGTTTCGATTGCGGTAGAAAGCGGAAGGACACGACCGCTTGGCCCGACGGGTTGGCCGCCCAAAACGTTCATTTATGGTCCGCTCCATGCCATTCCGAGTTGTGATTGCGAAGGCTTCGAGCACCTCACGCCTGTGTCATTCACCCTAAAGAACGGACCTATGGGCGTTCTGCACGTCCGCTCGAGGCGGGCCGCCGCAAATCGCGCGGGCTGCGGTTGAAGTGACGACGGAAGGCGACGCTGAAATTGCAGGGGTGCTCGTAGCCGACCTCGTAAGCGATCTGGGTGATCGAGAGATGCGACGCCGATAAGAGACGGGCCGCCTCTTCCATTCGCCTGCGGCGGAGATATTCCGAAATGGTCAGGCCCAACGTCTCACGAAAATGCCGAGCCAAAGTGGTCTCGCTGACTCCGGCCACCCTCGCGAGCTTGGCGATATCGAGCTTGTCCTCGAAGTGATCGTCTATGTGCGTCTTGACGCGATAAATACGAACCAGTTCGCGTCTCTCGCGGAACTGATCGCCCGACGGGCGTCCTCGTTTGCAAACTTCAGCCAGCAGGGCGCATGTCAGTTCGACCGCGCGGGCCTCGACGCAGGCGCGGCGCGCCAATCCGTCGTAGTTCAACGTTTCGAGCGCACGCAGGCTTTCCGCCATTTGAGGCGTAAGGACGACGTGGCCCTCGCGCGCGCAGCCGAGCGCTTTCGCGACGTCCGCGCGCACCACTCCGAGCCGGCGCATCAGTGTCTCGGCAGGCCATCCCACGATTAGGGCGAAGCCGCTCGCTTGATCGGTCGCTTCGAACATCGGCGCGCCCCGGTCTACCGTCGTGAGCACGGCTGCAAATTCGCTCACCGTCATTTCATGGCGGCCAGGAGCGCCATAGGCAGCTTCGCCGTGAAGTTGGAAGTGCAGCCTAAACTGGCCGACGTCTTTGGGCGGCAAATCGCATGTGCCCCGGCCGCGCGCGAGGCTGATGACGAGGCCGTCCTCAAACGCCAGAGTCTCAACTGAGGCGGTTGTAGGTTTTTCACGTGGCGAGCCCATCGGCACGGGAGAAGCAGGGTGCGCGAGCGCCGCTGAGCGTCCAGCTATCATGGCGCGAGCTCCGGTCGGCCGACGTCGCCCGCAAACGGATCGCTGACGCGTGGCCAGTAATTCTGGGACATCTTTCTGTAGTCGAGCGCTGCGAAATCGGTGTTAAGGGCGCCGGGAGCCGAAACATAGAGAACCGTTCCCGCGATTGGCGCGAAGCGTTCGTAGAAATGCTGAATGGATTTCACGACGATCAATGCCTTCGACGTGAGATCGACACCCAGGCGGGTAAAGGCTTCGGGATCGAAGGCTTGGCTTCGGATGGAAGTGAGTATGAGATCGATGCGACCGTCAGCTTCCACCCAGACCGACGGTCCCAGCGGCCAGCGCAGGTTCAGTCCAAGCTGGTCATGATCCTCGGCGATCGCACGCACACATACGCGCAGGTCAATCGGATCGCCGGAGTCTGGCCCTGTCTTTCCGCCGATGCGGAGGGTCAGCTTGGCGCCGACGCCTGCCTGCCGGCAGATCGCGACCGCCATCGGATCAAAGTAGAGCCCTGAAGGCACATCGGTGAGACCGCGATCGAGGATCGCTCTCAGGATGAAGGTGCTGTCGCCCGGCGCGCCACCGCCGGCATTGTCCGCGCCATCCGCCAGGACGACCGGCTTCGGAGCGCGTTGCGCCTCGTCCAGCGCCGCCTCGATGCGGAGCGATGGTGTGAGCGTGTCTGTCCGCAAGGCCCATATGCGTGACGCGAGGTCCGCGGCCAAGGCGTCGCCTCGTGCGGCATCATCGTCGGTGATGACCCAGACCTTGGCTCCGGCCTCGGCCACGTCGCCCCACGGAAAGCCGTGGCCGAAGGATGCCGACAGAACAGCCCCGCTCTCTTCGAGGGCGGTCATCTCGCGCACGAAGCCCGCCATCGGTTCGTGGGTGGTTCGCCAGAGGCCGACCATGCGACAGTCTCTGACCGAGATGATGGGCTTGATCCGCCCTTCTGCTCTGGCGAGGGTCAATCCGTACACCTCGATCGCTCGGTCGAGGATGTCCGTGTGCGGGTAATGCTTGTAGCCGACAAGAATGTCCGCTGCGTCCGCCATGGCGGACGTGAGGTGACAGTGGAGGTCAAGTTCCGCGCCGATCGCCACGTTCGGGCCGACGAGTGCGCGAATGCGCGTGAGCAGGTCGCCCTCGCAGTCGTCATAGCCTTCGGCCACCATGGCGCCGTGCAGATTGAGCAGCACGGCGTCGAGCGGCGCAGCGGCCCTGACCTGCTCGAGGATCTGGTCCCGAAGGGCCTCATAGACCGGACCGACCGTGATGCCACCCGGCTGGGCCTGGGCCGCGAGTCCCTCGAACAGGACGTGCCCCTGGCTCTCGGCCAAACGCCGCCATTCGCCCATGACTGCAAAGACGCCGCCCGGGTCAACGAGGCTCACATCCCGCTCATGGATGCCCAGTTCCTCGAAGGCGAGCCGGCCCGTGGGCACTGAGGAGAAGGTGTTCGTCTCAAAAACCAGCTGGCAGGTGAAGATACGCATGGCTGGCCTCCTCAGATCGAAATCAGCCGGGACGGCGAGAACCACGCCGGGGTCACGCCGCCATCCGCCAATTCCGTAGGCAGTTCATCATTCAGCACCAGGCTCGCCGCTAGCAGGCTTAAAGCCGGCGCCGTCTGGATTCCGTAGCCGCCCTGGCCGGCGAGCCAGAAGAAGCCGGTCGTTCGCGGATCAAAGCCCGCGACCGGCACGCGGTCAGGGGCGAAGTTCCTCAGGCCGGCCCACTTCTGCTTGACGCGCCGGACGGTGAGCGTGGTGGCAGTCTCGACGCGATCGACGGCGATTGCGACGTCAAGCTCGTCCGGTTGGGCGTCGCAGGCCTCCGAGGGCGTCTCGTCCGCCGGCGAGAGCAGCAACAGGCCGCTCTGCGGCTTGAAGTAGAAGGTCTCCCGGGCGTCAATGACGGTCGGCCAATTCGCGACATCCTGATCGGCCGGCGGATCAACGAGCACTGCCGTTCGTCGTTTGGGTGCAATGCCCAAGCCCCCTAGACCTGCAAGCTCGGCTACGTGATCGGCCCACGCGCCTGACGCATTGACCACCACCTGCGCCTCGTATTCACCCCGCTGGGTTTGAACTGACCAGCTCGACGCATTTCGACTGAGATGCAGGACGGGCGCATTCATGACCACGACGCCCCCGCGCCCACGCAGACGTCGGATGTAAGCCTGCTGCAGGGCGTCCACGTCGAGGTCGCACGCTGCCGGTTCGTACAAGGCGACCCCGGCGGACTCAGGCTTGAGGATCGGGCAGAGCCGCAAGGCCTCCTCGGCGCCGATAAGGCGCGCCACAGGACTGACGTCAGGTCGCAGCGCCAGGCGCTCGAGCCCCTCGCGGCGCGCGTTGTCGGCGATGTAGAGGCAACCACGTGGGCTCGTCAGAGGGGCGTCGGCGAAACCTTCAGGCGGCTTTTCGAAAAACCGCTTGCTGGCGCGGGTGAGAGCCCTGATCGCCTCATCTCCGTAGGTTTCGCTGAACAGGGCGGCCGAGCGTCCCGTCGAGTGCATGCCAAGATGTTCCTCGCCCTCGATCAGCAGGACGCGGGCACGCGAGGCGAGTTCCGCCGCGACGCCCGTCCCAGCGACCCCGCCGCCGATCACCACTACATCGAAAGACGTGTCGCTGTTCATCAACCCTACGCTGCTCCTGGCCGATTCCCGAACGGGGCCGCTCTGCATTTTCTAAATATGAAAACTTTTCGCTCTTAGCAAGATTTTGGATGTGGCGGAATCGATCCGCAAACGCGTGCGATCGCGGCGCAAAAGCTCCGGGGGCCTTGCCCGAGTAGCGTCGAGGCCGAGCGAAAGCGCGCTGGATAAACCTCCCGGAGGAGCCGGAAGACACGATGCAACAGGACCTTCCCTCGACGATCCCGGGCGGGGACCAAGCCACGCTTGTGACGAATTGGAGGCGACGCGCGGCCGCCGTCGGTTGGGACGGTCGCGCTTTCATCGACGGACAGCGCGTGAACTCTAGTGCGCGCTTCGCCGTGCACTCTCCGATCGACAATGCGCAGCTCTACGACGCGGCCAGGTGCGGCGCCGAAGAGGTTGACCGCGCGGTGGCGGCGGCGCGCCGAGCGTTCGATCGCGGCCCTTGGAGCCTGTGGAGCCCGTCCCGCCGGGCTTCCGCACTCGATCGCTTGGCGGAGTTGATCGCCCTGCACCATGAAGAGCTTGCTCTTGTCGACGCGCTCGAGATGGGCAAGCCGATCAGTTCGGCCTTGGCCGAGGCGGGTCATATCGCCCCGTCCTTCTGCCGATTTTTCGCGCAAGGCGCAGAGCGTCTCTATGGCGAAGTCGCGGGGAGCGATTCGGCAAGCCTCGCCTTTTCGATTCGAGAGCCTCATGGCGTCGTCGCGGCGATCTCCCCCTGGAACTTTCCAACCGCGAATGCCGTCATCAAGGTCGTCCCGGCCTTGGCCACTGGCAATTGCGTGGTGCTGAAGCCGTCCGAGCTGACGCCGAGCTCGGCGCTCCGGTTGGCGGAGTTGGCGATCGAAGCCGGCGTACCTGCGGGCGTGTTGAACGTCATCCCAGGGTACGGCGCAGAGGCCGGCGCGACGTTGATCCGCCATCCGGGCGTCGACATGGTGACCTTCACCGGATCATCGGCGACGGGTCGGCGCGTGATGGCCCTTGCCGCCGAACCCCGAGCGCGACCGGTCGTCCTCGAATGTGGCGGCAAGTCGCCTCAAATCGTGTTCGAGGACGCACCCGCGGCCGCGGTGATCGCACCCCTCATCGCGAACGACGTATTCGCCAATCAAGGGCAGGTGTGCGTGGCGCGATCGCGTCTCCTGGTGCACCGGTCGCGACGAGAGGAGTTCGTGGCCGAATTGGTGCGCACGGCCGAAGGGCTAGCTATCGGGCATCCGCTGGATCCGGCGACCGATTTCGGCCTGCTCGCGAGCCTGGGACAACGGGATCGCGTCCTCGGCATGGTCGAGCGCGCGCTTGATGCAGGCGCCCGCCAGGTCAATTCGGCGCCGGATCCGGTCGGCTGCCTCGTACATCCAATGATCCTCGAGAACGTCTCGCCTGACATGGCTATCGCCAGCGAAGAAGTCTTCGGTCCGGTGCTCACGGTCCAGACATTCGGCACGGTAGATGAAGCTCTAACCCTCGCCAATGCGCCGAGCTACGGCCTCGCCGCCACAGCCTGGACTTCGGACTACCGGACGATTCACCGGCTGATCCGCGAGTTGAAGGTCGGCGAAATCACTGTGCGATCGAGCGCGGAGCCGGTCGAAGGCCCTGGACTGTCGCTCGCGGCCGAGCCTCGGGGCGACTCGGGTATCGGTTCCGAAACGGGTCTGGCGGGACTGCGCGCCTGCACGCGCCTCAAGGGCGTGGTGCTGACGGGATGAAAGCGTTGCGCCCCAAGCTGATGAGCGCGACGCTCAACACGCACGCGGAGGCGCCGAACACGTAAGCTCCGTCGACTCGCGACCCGGTAATAAAGAACCCTCCGATCAGTGGGCCGATCGCCTGGCCGCTCATTTGTACTGCGGCGAGGGCCTCGATCGCTCGGCCGCTTCGGTCGCGATCCACGAGGGTCGTCACTTGCAATGGCGCGATGACAGCTGCGCAAAACGCGGTAGCAGACATCCCAGCCCCGAATGAGATTAATCCAGGCCTCAAGAGCATCGCGGCCGTCGCAAGCACCTGCAATGCCGTGGCGCTCCAAATCCACCTGTCGCGCCGCACCGAGCCGCTTACCCAGATGGCCAGCATCGAGCCTGGAATAGCCCCGAGGCTGCTGGCCGCAAGGATGGTCCCCACCTGGGTCAGGGGAAGCTGCTGTTGGACGCCGAGCTTGCCGGCGAATTGGCCTATGATCCCGTTCGCGACGAAATAGGCCAAGATCCCTGCGAGAACACGTGCGGCGCGGATGGCGATGGGGGATTTGACGGCCCTCGCCACTTGCCGATCGCCTTGCGCCGGCAGGAGGGCGGCGACAGCCATGCTTCCGCCGGCCAGCGCAATCACAATTCCCAGTAGCCCACCCATGCCCGCGCGGTGCAGGACCGGCGCGCCGAGCGCGAGCAGCACGGCGCCGAGGAGGAGTTGCAGCAGTTGGATGGCGCTCACGAGGCGGGCGGGGTTCGTCGCCCGCGAGAGCAAGGGCATGACGCTGCTGAGCACGACGCCTGCTCCTCCGCCCGCCAGCAGCCGAGCAGCGATGAGCAAAGTTCCCGAGGTCGCGATCAGCGTCGCCGCATTCCCCAGCACGCAGAGGCCCAGCCCGGCGAGCACGCCCAACCGGACACCTGACCACCGCAGCCAGAGGGGGGCGGTGACGGTCGCTGCGCATGCGCCGCCCAGGTCCGCCGCGGCGAGCGCGCCCGTGGCTGGCCCGTCCAGCTTGAAGACGCCTTGCAGCTGAGGAATGAGCAAGGGCATGAGCAGCGTCGCCACCGGGGCGACGCCACATAGCCAGACCATGACGCCCGCCAGCAACGGCCCAAGGCGCTCGCGCGTGGTCGCCGTCTGTTGAACTTGGTCCCGCATCCGCCCGTAGCCTTGCAAAGGCGCGCGCTGAGCCCGCCTTGGGCCGCAGTTCGCTGCAAAGCGACGATTATAAGTTTAGACGGACCGACATGTTTTTGCACCAGGCGCCATTCGCTTTTGATTTCGCGGGACCTACGGCGGGGGCGAGCGATCAAAAGTTCGCCGATTTGAACTCAAAAGACTTTTTGCGCCGGCTGGCGGAAATTAGGCCCATCGCCCAAGGTGGTGACTCCGGCTCTTAACTTACTCATGCTCACCACCGAAATCTTTGATTACGTCATCGTGGGCGCCGGCTCAGCGGGCTGTGTGTTGGCCAACCGGCTCAGTGCGGACGGATCGCGCGTATTGTTGTTGGAAGCCGGCGGCTCTGATCGCTCGCCGTTCATCCAGATTCCTGCTGGCGAAGCGATGTTGTTCTCCGGTCGGCTCGGCCGTCTGCTAGGCGCCGCGGACTACAACTGGGCTTATCCTGCGGATAGCGATCCGTCCCGCAACGGCCTGGTCGATGTCTGGTCAGCTGGAAAGGTGTTGGGCGGCAGCAGTTCCATAAACGGGATGATGTGGGTTCGGGGCAATCCCGGCGACTTCGATGCTTGGGCCCGGCTCGGTTGCCCTGGCTGGTCTTACGACGACGTGTTGCCTTACTTCATAAGCGCTGAAACAAACGAGGCGGGCGCTTCGGAACATCGCGGTGGAACCGGCCCTCAGGCCGCCTCTGCACTTCGATACGAACATGCTCTCACGCAGGCATTCATCGATGCAGCCGTGAGCGTCGGCCATGAGTTCAACCCCGACCAGAACGGCTCACGCCAGGAGGGTGTAGGCCGCTGCCAGGCCTCGCAGAAGAACGGTCTGCGTTGCAGCACCGCCCGAGCGTTCCTGCGCTCGGCCCAGAGGCGGCCGAACCTGGTGGTGCGCACGCGAGCGATGGCTCAGCGTGTCATCTTCAAAAATGGGCGCGCAATCGGCGTCGCCTACAGGTGGAGGGACAGCGACCGGCAGGTCAGGGCCACGCGTGAGGTGATCCTCAGCGCCGGCGCGATCGCATCGCCAAAGCTTCTCATGCTCTCCGGCGTTGGGCCTGCAGAGGATCTTAAAGCCCACGGCGTTCCGATTGTGATCGACGCCCCGGGAGTAGGAGCCAACCTTCAGGAACATCCCTCCGTGATGATCAGCCGCGGTTCCCGTATTTCCACAATCAACACCGAAACGGTCTGGTGGAAGGCGATCGGCCACGCGGCCCACTTCGCACTTTCCCGCCGAGGACCGCTGACGAGCCCGGTCGGCCACGCTCAGGTGTTCTTCCGGACAAAGCCCGAAGCCACCCTGCCGGACATCCAGGCCATCCTGGTCCCTTTCGCCTACCAGATGGAAACGCTGCAGGAGGGGCTGCGTCTGCACCCCAAGCCCGCAATGAGCTTGGCGGTCTGCATGCTACATCCGCGCGGTCGCGGTCAGGTCCGACTCGCCTCCGCAGAACCTTTCGCGCCCCCGCGCATCACTCACCAATTGCTGGGCGACGCCGAGGACCTCGCCGACTTGGTCGCGGGGTGCAAGGTCGCGATGACCATCCTTCGTACTTCGCCGCTGGATGAGCTCCTTACCGAGATGGTCGCGCCGGCTGCGCCGCCCCAGTCGGATGAAGAATGGATGCGGTACATCCGCTCCGCCGCTTTCCGGGGCGACCATCCAGCCGGCACTTGCCGAATGGGCAGTGACGACAGCGCCGTTCTGGACCTGCGCCTACGTGTGAAGGGGGTTGAGGGCGTGCGGGTGGTCGATGCATCCATCATGCCCGCCCTGACCTCAGGCAATACGAACGCTGTCGTGATCATGATCGCGGAAAAGGCGGCGGACATGATTCAACAGGACGCCCGGGCCCGCCAGTAGCAAGCACCGCAGCGGGCGAACGGTCAAACAGCCTGCCGACTCAAGCGGCTCCGCGCCACCTTTGTGGGTTTCCCCCAAGCTTAAGCATGGGCTTCCGAAGAGCCACTCGGCGATGGCGTGCTGGTGGCCAGCCGCTTGGAATGCGGCGGCCAAGGATACTGACCACCAGTGGGCCATAGTGGTCACTCTTGGCGAAATCAGATCCGTTCGGACCGCTAGCGTACGACGGTCGAGCCGCGGAGTTCGATCTTCCGCAGCGGATCGGCCGTCGTCGCCGTACAGCGGTTCAACCTCGATCTGTCCGAGCAAGCGGCAGCTTGCTCGGCACGTAGCGAAATGCGTTGGCTTCACCACTTTCCCAGCGTTGGGGTGGATCTGACTCTTCTGCGACTTTCGCAACGTCCGCTTTCGGGAGACGGCCTCAGGCGGACCAGCCGAGGCCGAGGCTCTTCTGCAGGGCGACATAGGCCTGAACCAGCTGTGCGCGGGCGGAGGCCAGGTCTCGCTCGGCGAGAAGGCGTGCACGCTCGGTGTCGAGGACGTCGATGACAGTCGCGACACCCGCGTCGTGGCGCTGTCGCATAAGCGCGGCCGCGCGGGCGGCGGAGTCGCGCACCTGCGCAAGCGCGACCACATTTTTGCGAGCGTGGCCGAACCGCGAAAGGGAATCCTCAGCGTCCAGCAACGCGCTCAGCACAACACCCTGGTAGCGGGCGGCCGCCTCGTCGCGAGCGGCTTCGGCCTGGCCGACCCTTGCTCGGGCGCGGCCGAAATCGGCGATGTTCCACTGCAACAGCGGCAAGGCGAGCCTGGACGGCTCCAGGTGTTGCAGGTCGCTGGCGCCCCAACCCAACAGGCCGACGAGGTTGAGCTTGGGGAACAGGTCGGCGGCGCGCTCGCCGATTATGGCGTTCTGCGCCGTCAGCCGGCGCTCGGCGGCGCGGATGTCCGGCCGGCGCCGCAGGAGCTCGGCCGGCTCGCCGACAGCGACATCGGCCGGGATATTCGGCAGCGCCGCCGCCTCGCCGAGCTCGGTGTCCAGTTCGCCCGGCGCACG
Source organism: uncultured Phenylobacterium sp. (assembly GCA_966434565.1). Lineage (GTDB taxonomy): Bacteria > Pseudomonadota > Alphaproteobacteria > Caulobacterales > Caulobacteraceae > Phenylobacterium. Next base: position 776 of record CBJNAS010000011.1, on the reverse strand, counting down.
CCCGGTCAGTACGGCCAAGCGATCCAGCGACAGCTCGATCTGCATCCGCAGCGGTATCAGCGAAGCTTCCGTAGTCCGCAGCTGGGTCCAAAGGCGGGTCAGGTCGAGGTCCGACGCCACCCCTCGGTCCTGCCGCTCGGCGGCGAGTGCGACGAGCCGCCGCTCGACAGCCACCCCGGCTTCGACAATTTGCTTTCGTTGCTGTTGGTCGCGCAGGGCGATGTAGGCGTCGGCGATCTCGGCGGAGAGCGAGACGTGCAAGTCCTCAAGATCAGCCTGGGCGACCTGTGAATTCGCCACGGCGGCTTCCTCGCCACGCCGGAGGCCGCCGAAGAGATCAACCTCCCAGCTGGCGTCGAAGCCCGCATAATAGAGCCTTAGCGGTCCATCCCCTCCGGTGGCCGCTTCGAGCCCGTCGGCGTAGAGGTTGGCCGCGTCGGCGCGCAAGCTGGGGAGCAGATCGGCTCGGCGCTCGCGCACGACGGCGCGCGAGTGGCGCAGTCGCGCTTCGGCAGCCTTGACGTCGGGGCTGCGCGTCAAAGCCGCTTCGATCAGCCTGTCGAGACTGGGATCGCCCAGCGCTGACCACCAGCGCGTGCGTGGCGGGGCCGGAATGGTCGCGGCGGCAGCTGCGCGGTGGAACTGGGGCGCCCCGAGGGCCGCCTGGGCCAGCACGGGAGGTCCCTTGTAGTCCGGGCCAGCGGTGCAGCCGGCCAGCGTGAGCGCGCCGAGGAGCGCCGTCACGGCCCTGAAGCTGGAGGTCGTCACCCTAGTGT